>NZ_JACCSO010000580.1 GCF_013812955.1 Nannocystis sp.
CGCCGAGGCCACGCTGAGTCGGGCGCGCAGCAGCGCCAAGCGCGACGAGGCGCTGCTGGCGGCCAACACCGTCAGCCGCGAGGCCGTGGAGCTCTCGGCGACCGCGCAGCAGACCGCCCAGGCCGACCTCGCCGCGGCCCAGGCGGCGGTGAAGACCGCGAAGATCAACCTCGAGTACACCCGCGTGACCGCGCCGGTCGCCGGTCGCATCGGCCGCTCGGCGGTCACAGAGGGCGCCTACGTGCAGCAGTCGGCGGCGACGCTGATGGCCACGATCCAGCAGCTCGACAGCGTCTACGTCGACGTCACCCAGTCGTCGGCCGAGCTGCTGCGCCTGCGTCGAGAATTCGCGACCGACAAATTGCAGAAGGCCGGCGAGGCCGCCGAGGTCACGCTGCTGCTCGAGGACGGCCGCGCTTACCCGGAGAAGGGCACGCTGCAATTCACCGACGTCACCGTCGACGAGACCACCGGCTCGATCAACCTGCGCGCCGAGTTTCCCAACCCCCGCGGCGAGCTGCTGGCCGGCATGTTCGTGCGCGCGCGGCTCGAGCAGGGCGAGGACCCGCACGCGCTGCTGGTCCCGCAGCGGGCCGTCACCCGCGATCCCAAGGGTCAGGCGATCGCGCTGGTGGTCAACGCCGAGCACAAGGTCGAGCGCCGCCAGCTGGTCGCCGACCGGTCCGTCGGCAACAACTGGCTGGTCACCTCGGGCCTGGTCGCCGGTGAGCAGGTGATCGTCGACGGCCTGCAAAAGGTCCGGCCCGGCGCCGAGGTCGTGACGGTGCCCGCCGCGCCCGAGCCCGCCAAGTGAGCGCCACCCATGTCCAGGTTCTTCATCGATCGGCCGATCTTCGCGTGGGTGCTCGCCATCATCGTCATGCTGGCCGGCGCGCTGTCGGTGCTGTCGCTGCCGGTCGCCCAGTATCCGGCGATCGCCCCGCCGACGGTCGCTATCAGCGCGAGCTACCCCGGCGCGTCGGCGAAGACGCTCGAGGACACCGTCACCCAGGTGATCGAGCAGAAGCTGAGCGGCCTCGACGGCCTGCGCTTCGTCTCCTCCTCGAGTGACTCGACCGGCAACGCCCAGATCTCTGTCACCTTCGAGCCCGGCACCGACGCCGACATCGCCCAGGTCCAGGTCCAGAACAAATTGCAGCTGGCGATGCCGCAGCTGCCCCAGGAGGTCCAGCGCCAGGGCGTGCGCGTCGCCAAGTCGGCCACCAACTTCCTGATGATCGCCGCCTTCGTCTCGGAAGACGGCAGCATGACCCGCAACGACATCGCCGACTACGTCGTCTCGTCGCTGCAGGACCCGATCAGCCGCGTGCTCGGCGTCGGCGAGGTCCAGGCCTTCGGCTCGCAGTACGCGATGCGCATCTGGCTCGACCCCGACAAGCTGGTCTCGTATCAGCTGACCTCGCTCGACGTCAGCGCCGCGATCCAGGCCCAGAACGCCCAGGTCTCCGCCGGCCAATTCGGCGGCAACCCGGCGGTGCCGGGCCAGCAGCTCAACGCCACGATCACCGCCCAGACCCGCCTGCAGACCGCGGAGGAGTTCGAGGCCGTGATCCTGCGCGTGACCCCGTCCGGCGCCCAGGTGCGCCTGCGCGACGTCGCCCGCGTCGAGCTCGCGGGCGAGAGCTTCGAGGTCGAGAGCTTTTATAATGGCAAGCCGACCGCGGCGATGGGCATCCGGCTCGCCACCGGCGCCAACGCGCTGGCCACCGCGGACGCGATCCGGGCCCGGGTAAATGAGCTGTCGCAGTTCTTCCCGCCGGGCCTCGAGGCGGTCTATCCGGTCGACACCACCCCCTTCGTGAGGATCTCGATCAGGAGCGTGATCGTGACCCTGGCCGAGGCGATCGGCCTGGTGTTTTTGGTGATGTACCTGTTCCTGCAGAACCTGCGGGCGACGCTGATCCCGACCATCGCCGTGCCGGTGGTGCTGCTCGGGACCTTCGGCGTGCTCGCGGCCGCCGGCTACAGCATCAACACCCTGACGATGTTCGCCATGGTCCTGGCGATCGGCCTGCTCGTCGACGACGCGATCGTCGTGGTCGAGAACGTCGAGCGCATCATGGAGGAGACCGGCCTGTCCCCGCGCGAGGCGACGCGCCGCTCGATGGAGCAGATCTCCGGAGCATTGGTCGGCATCGCCCTCGTGCTCGCCGTGGTCTTCATCCCGATGGCCTTCTTCGGCGGCTCGGTCGGCATGATCTACCGCCAGTTCTCGATCACGATCGTCGCCGCGATGACCCTCTCGGTCGCGGTCGCCCTGATCCTGACACCCGCGCTGTGCGCGACGATGCTGAAGCCCGGCCACGGCCTGACCCGCAAGGGCCCCTTCGGCCTGTTCAACCGCGCCTACGACCGCACCAGCGATGGTTATCTGCGGGTGGTGACCGCCCTGGTCCGGCGCCGCTGGTGGTCGATGCTGGGCTTCGCCGGGATCGTGGTCGGCATGGCGCTGCTGTTCGTGCGCATGCCGACCGGCTTCTTGCCCGAGGAGGACCAGGGGTCGATCACCGTGCAGGTGCTGCTGCCGCCCGGCAGCACCATGGAGCGCACCCGCGCGGTGCTCGAGAAGGTCGGCGAGCACTTCGTCGCGGGCGAGCACGACGCGGTCGAGTCGGCGCTGACGATCTCCGGCTTCGGCTTCAGCGGTCGCGGACAGAACTCGGGCATCGCCTTCATTCGCCTGCGCCCCTGGGACGAGCGCGGGGCCCCCGAGCTCAGCGCCAAGGCGGTCGCGGGCCGGGCGATGGCCGCGTTCTCCAAGATCAAGGAGGCCGTGATCTTCGCGGTCGTGCCGCCGGCGATCAGCGAGCTCGGCAACGCCACCGGCTTCCAGCTCCAGCTGCAGGACCGCGGCGGGCTCGGCCACGACGCCCTGCTCGCCGCCCGCGACCAATTGCTCGGCCTCGCCGCCAAGGACCCGACATTGACCCGCGTGCGCCAGGGCGGCCTCGAGGACACCCCACAATACAAGATCGAGGTCGACCGCGAGAAGGCCGCCGCGCTCGGCCTCTCGCTCGCCGACATCAACGCCACGCTCGCCGCCACCTGGGGCGGCGCCTACGTCAACGACTTCATCGACCGCGGCCGCACCAAGCGCGTATACCTGCAGGGCGACGCCCCGTATCGCATGCAGCCCGAGGACATCGACCGCTGGTATGTGCGCAATCGGCTCGGCGAGATGGTCCCGTTCTCGGCGTTCTCGACCGGCCGCTGGAGCTTCGGCTCACCCAAGCTCGACCGCTTCAGCGGTTTTCCGACCATCCTCATCCAGGGCGAGGCGGCCCCGGGCGCCAGCTCGGGCGACGCGATGGCGACCATGGAGCGCCTCGTGGCCGAGCTGCCCGCCGGCATCGGCCACGAATGGTCGGGTCTTTCTTATGAGGAGCGGGTCGCGGGCGCCGGCGCGATGTCCCTGTATGCGCTGTCGCTATTGGTGGTGTTCTTGTGCCTCGCTGCATTGTACGAGAGCTGGTCGATCCCGCTGTCGGTGATGCTCGTGGTCCCGCTCGGGGTCGCCGGCGCGGTCGTGACCACCCTGGTGTTCGGCCTCGCCAACGATGTTTATTTTCAGGTCGGCCTGCTGACGACGATCGGCCTGTCCGCCAAGAACGCGATCCTCATCGTCGAATTTGCGAAAGACCTGCGCGCCGAGGGGCAGGGGCGGGTCGAGGCGGCCCTGACGGCCGCCAAGGCGCGCCTGCGCCCGATCTTGATGACCTCGCTCGCGTTCGGGCTCGGCGTGCTGCCGCTCGCCCGCTCCCACGGCGCGGGGGCAGGCGCCCAGAACGCGATCGGCATCGCCGTCATCGGCGGCGTCGCGGCCGGAACACTGCTCGGCATCCTGCTGGTGCCGGTGTTCTTCGTGGTGATCGCCCGCAGGGACCCGGTGTCGTCGGTCCCAAAGGACATCCTGGTCGAGCGGCCGAAGTGAGCCCGCCGCTGTCCGGGCAGCGGGATGTTGTGTCACCTGCGTGTCGTGCTGAGCCGCTGCACGCCCGCGCGACGGCGAAACAGCAGCAGGAGTCCGCCGAACCACACGATCGGCGCGCCGCCCCCGAATGCACAGCCGCAACCTTCGGCCGCCGGGTCGTCCATGCCCTGAATTGGGTCGGGGTCCGTGGTTTCGGGCAACGGCACCTCGAAGTCGGCGCCCTCGGGCCAGGTCTTGCATCGCATCCTGTCCCATCGCGAGTACCCCGCCACCTCGCACACGTACGGCTGGCCCTCGCAGATCTCTGCCAACTTCGCCGATGGGTCGACCTCGATGTCGCCGAGCTGGTCGGCGATGTCGTCGCCGAAGCAGCGCTCGTCGACGAACACCTCGCCCCGCGCGACGTCGAGGATCTCGAGGCGCAGGCACTCCGGCTCGTACAGCAGTACGCCGCCGAAGACGCGATGAGCCGGCGTCCCGCCGATCACCCGGCTGACCAGGTTGCCGGCGACGGCGGGCGAGAGCGCGCTCCGATCGAGCGTGTGATGGACCGCGAGCGAGCCGACGTCGCGGCGCGGAACGCAGTGCCAATGGTCAGCGAGCTCGGGCGAAGGACAGCTCCCCGGACCCGATGAAGACAGGTATGGCATGGCACCGTCGCAGCAGACCAGAGCATCGAGTGAATTCGAGGGGGTGACTTTGTGCTCTGTCTCGACGATCACGGGCGGGGCGGCGGGAGCCGGGAGCGACTCGGCCTCGACCGTCAGCTCGACGGGGTAATCATTGGTGGTGCACTCACCGGGCGGCGCGCCGTACTCGGCCTCCGCCCAGGCCGCGGTGTCGATGCGACCGGTCGCCGTGTACGTGGCGCCAGTGACCCAGGGCAAGGCCGGGCGCCAAACGATCAGCGAGAATTCCGGGTCGACCTCGATGTTGCCGTCGACCGCCACGCCCCCGGCGTCGGTCACTGTCAGGGTGAAGAAAGGGAGCGCCGCGGCGGCGCGATCGTCCGCGACCGGGTAGACCAGCACGCTGTCGGGCGTGAGCACGGCGCTGGTCGGGCCGAGGCTGTACGGCAGCGGCGCCGTGCAGTCGTCACCGCAATGGGCGCGAGCCTCGCGAGCGCCGAGCGCCGCGCCAGTGCCGAGCCACAGGGCCGTCAGGATCGCGGGGCGTCGAAGCTGCATCCGACCACGGTACACGAACGGGCCGCCGGGTGACACAACAGCGGCCGCCAGGAGACCACGACGGTAAGGGCGTCGGGAGGAGGAGCGGGCGCGTTTCAGCCGCTTGCGGCCAGCACCGCCTCGACCACCAGCTCGCTGAGCACCGCCAGCGAGGCCTCGCCCTCCGCCGCGCTGGCCGCGGCCGGCTCGCCGCAATACGCCTGGTCCATGCCGCACTCGCGAAAGTCGCGGGCGCCGGCCCGGATGCGCTCGGCGAGCGGCACCGGATGCGCCGGCAGTGCTTGTGCCACCTCCCAGCGCACCAGCTCGGGGCGCAGCGCGAGCACCAGGCTGGTCTCGTACTGCCCGGCGTGGCACGAGCCGCTCTGATACTCCGCGGTGAGCCGGGCCGCGAGCGCGCGGCGGGTGGTGTCCGGAAAGATCAGCGGCTCACCGACCTCTTCTCCAAAGCGCCGGACCACCTCTCTCAAGCTGGCGATATGCCCCGGCTCGAGGTGCGCCGTAAAGATGACGACTTTATCAAAGCCCATCGCGCGGGCGGCCTTGCAGGTGTTCAAAACCAGGTCGATCGCCGTGGCCGCCGGAATGGAGACCGACCCCGAAAAACTCCCGGCCCAGTCAGTCACCGCATAGTGAATCGGTGGAAACTGCAGCGCGACCAAACCCCGCTGCTCCAGCGCCACCGCCGCCCGAAACGCGACAGCCTCCCCAATTAAACTATCGGTATTGAGCGGCAGATGCGGGCCATGGGCCTCCGTGCTGCCGACCGGGATCACCGCGATCTTCGGCGCGGCCTCGGCCAGCCGCGCGGCGACCTCCGGGTATGTGCAATGCGCGAGCGCGACATCTCTGCTTTCTTTAAGAAAAATCATGACAGCGCCTCGGCGAGCTTGCGCAGCTCGTTGCGCTTGATCTTCCCGGTCTCGGTGCGCGGCAGATCGGTGATGAACTCGATCCGGCGCGGAGCTTTGAAAGCGGCGATGTTGGCCCGCGCATATGCGAGGATCTCCGCGGCGAGCGCCTCGCCCGGCGTGTGCCCGCCTTTCAGCTCCACAAAGGCCAGAGCCTTCTCCAACCCTGCAGCGTCGCGCCAGCCGACCACACCGGCCTCGTGGACCGCGGGGTGGCCGAGCAGGCAGTTCTCGACCTCGACCGGCGAGACGTACACGCCCGAGCACTTGAGCATGTCGTCGCCGCGGCCGCAGAACCAGAAGTAGCCGTCGGCGTCGACGTGGAACTTGTCGCTGCCGCGCACCGCGTCGCCGCGAAAGGTCTGACGGCTCTGGTCGCGCATGCGCCAGTAGCCCTGGCCCGCGGAGGGTCCGCAGATCTCCAGAGTGCCGATCTCACCGGGCGGAACCTCGTGGCCCGCCTCGTCGACGAGGCGATATGCATAACCCTCGACCAGCTTTCCTAAACTGCCCTCTTTGACGTCGCCGGGGCGGCCGGTGATGTACACGTGGAACATCTCGGCCGAGCCGATGCCATCAAAGATTTCGACGTTGGTGGCCTGCTTCCAGGCGCGGTAGATGCGGGCCGGCAACGCCTCGCCGGCGCTGACCAGCGAGTGCAGCGAGCGCAGGTCGTGCTGGGCTGCGAGGTGGCCGTGCTCGACCATCTTGGCGATCGTCGTCGGCACCGTGATCATCTGCGTCACCTTGTAGCGCTCGATCAGCGCATAATACTGCTCCGCCGGCGTGCGCTCCGGGACCAGCACGCAGCTGCCGCCGACGCTGAGCGGGAACAGCAGGTTCGAGCCGAGCGCGTAGCCGAAGAACAGCTTCGGGGCCGACATCGTGATGTCGTCCTGCGTCAGGCCCAGGGTCCGCTGCGCGTAGGCGATCGTGTTCCACACGAAGTCGTGGTGCATGTGCACGACGCACTTGGGCCGGCCGGTCGAGCCGCTCGAGCTGAGCCAGGTCGCGAAGTCGTCGCGGTAGGTCGGCTCGGTCCGCGCCTCGGCCGGCTGCCGGGCCATCTCCAAATTCCAGTCGATCGTGCCCTCCGGCACCGCCCCGCCGCAGCGGTCGACGACGATCACGATCGGCGGATATGGAGCGTCACGCCAGACCCCCGCGAGCTGCCCATAAACCTCGGCGTCGACGATGACCACCTTCGGCCGCGCGTACTCGAGATAATAGGCGTAGTCCGCCGGCAGCAGCCAGGTGTTGGTCGGCACCGCCACGCAGCCGGCGCGAACGATGCCGAAGTAGGCGGCGGCGAACTCGGGCGTGTCGAGCAGCAGCAGCTGCACGCGGTCCTCGATGCGCAGCCCGAGGCCGCGCAGCAGGTTGGTGACGCGGCACGAATCTGCCACCAGCTCGCGGTAGGAGATCTGCCGATCGCCATAATAAATCGCGGTCTTGTCGCCCAGGCCCTCGGCGAGGCGGGCGTCGAGGAACCATTCGGCGATGTTCAGGCGCTCGGGGAGGTCGATCGGGGCGGCCGGCATGCACCCGAAGGTCCCACACCCGCGGCCGGTGGCGCGCGCGCACCACAGGTGCGGGCCCTCACACCTCGACCAGGGGCCACGCGCGGGCGCCTCGCGGCTACAGTCGGCCGCGTGCAGCTGGTCTATCCGCGCCTCAGCATCGACCTCGAGCAAGACAGCTTCGTGGTGTGGGTCCGCTGGGTCTCGAACGAGCAGCCGCCGTCCCCGGCAGAGCCGCCGTCGCAGGGCGTGCGGGTCGAGCTGCTGCTCAACCGCAACAGCGTGCTCGGCCCGACGATCGTGTATCGCCGCGACCTCGCCGCGCCGGTGTTCCTGCGCGCCAACCACCTGCGCGTCGCCGAGGTCCTGCGCGCCGCGGCGCGCGGCCCGGCCCGGCTCGACATCCAGCTCGTCATCCACGGCTCGATCGCCCACGCGCCCTACGCCGCGCTCTACCTCGTGCGCGATGAGTCAGCCGGCGAAGCGATCGGCGCCGCCGAGCTGCCCGGCACCCCGCTGTTGCAGGTCCAACCCTCGACCCCCGCGGACCGCTGGCACGTCGCCGGCCAGGCCAACCTGCGCGTCACGCTCGAGCTCGAGGGCGTGCGCCGCCATTTGACCGTGCTGCGCGACTGAGCCAGCAGGGTCGGGTGCGGTGCACGGACCGCGCTTTTCAGTGCCGCTCCTGGTGCGAGCCCCACGAACAGCCGTGGCCGGCCCGGGCCGCCATGCACACGCCGCCGTCACGATTCTTCGCGCCGTCGGGGACGCAGCAGATCGTGCCGGCCCCGCAGCAGCTCTTGCCGCAATAGGTGCCGCCCGAGGGGCACGCGCTGGCGCGGTCATAGGCCGAGGTGTCGCGTTCCTTTGCGCCCTCGAAGAAGTTGTCCAGGAAGGTCTTCTTGGGCTTGGGCGGCGGTGCGGGCTCCGTCTTGGGTACATTCCACGTCGGTGGTGCCTCGTCGGCGGCCTTCTTCGCGGCCATGCGCGCCTCCATGGCGCGGGTCGCGTCGGCGCTGGCGGCCGCGGTGTGGGCTGCATCGGCCGCGACGGCGCAGGGGAGGCCGGTCTTGGCGAGGACCTCCATCGGGAAGTTTCGCCGATTCGGGCGGTCATTGGCGCTGGCGATCGCGCAGGCGTCGTGCCCGGCGTTGTTCTTCGCGTTCGGATCGGCGCCTGCGTCGAGCAAGGGAGGCATTGTGTAGTGGGCCGCGATGCGGGTGGCGAACAGGAGCGGGGTGTCACCGGTGGTGATCCGCGTATCGAGCTTGATGCCGGCCTTGATGAGCGCGAGGACCAGCTCCTCGCCCCGGCACTGGATCGCGGGGAACAGCACGCCCTGCTGCCGGCCGTCGACGGCGTTCGGGTCGGCACCGGCGCCGAGCAGCGCCTCGCCGATGGCGCCGATGTCCTCGGACTTCGCCTTGCTGCACTTGTCGACGTCCTCGACGAGGTAATGGAGCGGCGTCCTGTGGTCCTCGTCGACCCGTCGCGCGTCCGCGCCCCGGGCGAGCAGCAGCCGCGCCACGTCGAACTTGTGCTCCTTGATGGCGAGCGAGAGCACGGGCGCGTCGTTATCACCGGTCTGGTTGGGGTCCGCCCCGGCATCGAGGAGCATCTCGACGATCTCGATGTCGCCCCCGTCGAGCGCCGCCGCGAGCGAGCGCCGGTAGATGTACTGATATGGCTCAGCCTCGGCGTTCAGGTCCGCCCCTCCGGCCCGCAGCGCCTCCGCTACCCGCGCGCGGTTGCCCTCGTAGGCGGCGCGCACGAGCCGAACCGTCGGTGACGCGCAACTCATCATCACGAGGACGGAGACCACGACTGGCGCGACAGCCCGATGCATCCACCACACTCTACACCGCGACGCGCGGCCGTTCCAGGCGCCCGGAGCTGCGTTTCCGCTCCCGCTGGGCACCCCCCGAGAGGGGCCCGGGAGGGCCGCACGGCGGCCTCCGCCGCGGGCAATTACGCCTGCGTTTGGGTATCCTCATCCTAGCGATGTCCGACCCGTGCCTCCGCGACTATCAGCGCATCGTCTTCTTCACCGGCGCCGGGATGTCGGCCGAGAGCGGCGTACCGACCTATCGCGGCGCGGGCGGCATCTGGAAGGAGTATGACTACCGGCGCTACGCCTGCCAGAGCGCCTTCGACCGCGACCCTGCCGCGGTGTGGGAGTTTCATAACTTCCGTCGCGGTCTGGTCATGCGCTGCGACCCGAACCCCGGGCATCAGTTGATCGTGCGCGCCGAGCAGCAGCTCCCGCAGGTCACGATCGTGACCCAGAACATCGACGGCCTGCACGCGCGCGCCGGCAGCCACAAGATCCACGAGCTGCACGGAAACCTGTGGCGGGTCCGCTGCGATCATTGCGGCGTCAAGCAGCAGGACGGTCCGGTGCAGCGCGAGCAGCTGCGTTGCCCGACTTGCGACGGCTGGTGGCGCCCCGACATCGTGTGGTTCGAGGACTACCTCGATGACGCGGTCGTGCAGGCCGCCACCGCGGCGATCGCCGGCTGCGACCTGTTCGTCTCGATCGGCACCTCCGCCGTCGTTTACCCGGCCGCCTACTTGCCGCAGCACGCCGCCGACAACGGCGCCCTCTGCGTCGAGATCAACCCCGACCCGACCCCCGCCTCGGAGCTCTATTCCGTGCACCTGCGCGGTCCGGCGACCGCGATGCTGGCCCGCCTGGCCGCCGGTGTGCCCGAGCTGCTCGGCTGAGCGCGGGGGTCGCCCTGTCGGGCGATGTCACAGCGCGCGGGTGATCGCCGGGCCGATCGAGAGCAGCGGCTGCATCGCCAGCCAGGCGAAGGTCAACCAGAACCACGCGATGTTGCTGCGGTCGCCGGGAGCATCGATGAATGCATGCAGGCGGACCGGCAGGTAACCGACCAGCACGAGCGGCGGGACGAAGCAGAGGGTCAGCGGACCGAGGCCGCGCGAGGAGTCGACGAGGAACGTCAACAGCCCCACCTCGTGCAGCACGCAGATCGGGACCAGCGTCAGGGCGAGCGCCAGGTCGAGGGCGCGGTTCGGCTTCGGCGCTGGTGAGTCCCCGAGGGCGCGTCGCAGCAGCGACCGGTGCAGACCGATCGTGGCGACCATGGCCAGCCCGAACGCGAGGCCGAAGCCGAGGCGCGGCGCCATCGCGCCCCATCCCGCGATGGCCACGGCGATCCCCGCGAGCATGTATTTAAAACCCCAGCCGCCCGTGAAGGGGTCGTCGGCGAGGTAGTGCCGCATCCCGGCCATGTAGCTGCCGTCGAGGCGACGGGCGGCGAGGCCGGCGATGAACAGCCCGAAGGCGATCGGATAGGCGTCGCGCCAGTCGAGCATCCCGGTCACCAGCCAGCTCACCAGCGGCGTCAGGGCCATCGTGCCGAGGTCGACCAGCAAATACGGGGTGGGGCGCAGCAGCGGGCGCAGCAGGTCGTGCCCGAGCGCGCGCAAGCGAGCGCCCAGACCCGGGCCGAGCGCCTCGGGTGCCGGCGCGAGCGTGTCGGAAGCATCTTCCGGGACCTCGGCCAGCGCGAGCTGGAGCGTCGCGAGGGCCTGCTGGCTGTCGATCGGGAGGTGGCCGATGCCGACCCGGATGTACCGGACGCCGCACGACAGCACGAAGCCGCCGAGGCCGGCCTCGTCCGTACGAAAACCCGCCGTGACCCCGGACCGCGGCGTCAGCCAGCGTGTCACTCGCGGGGTCGAGGATCCCGACTCGATGAACACGCCCCCCGGGCGCACCCGGATGCGCGTGCGCCAGCTGGTCGCGCGGGTCACGACGTGGATCGGCAGCCAGATCGACACATATGTCGCCGCTGCGCCCGCGATACCCATCAGCATGCGCAGCGCCACACCGAAGTCGCTCCAGAACCCCGCGGCGAACATGCCGGTGAGCCCCATCGGCAGCGCCATCGAAGCGCCGACGAGCGCGCCCACCAGGCCGATGCGGTAGAAGCCGACGAAGCCCGGCGGCCCGATCTCGACCCGACGCTCGTCCACTCGCGCGCTCGGCGAGCGCCGTTCGTCCGGGGCCATGCCCGCGAGTGTACCGCGTCCGTGGCGGGCCGACCGAGGCACACGAGGGCGAAAATAAATTTGAAGCAAGTGGGTCCCGGCCACGTTTGAGGCGCCCACGCTTCCGCGGCTGCTACTGTCGAAGTGTCCATCTCAGGTCGGGGTTTTCGGGCGTGCGTGTCTCATGCGCCCGGTCCCCAGGCTCATGTCGCCGGCTCACTGCCGCGGACGTGGGCGAGGTGCCCGCGTGAGCGGGCCGCGAGGAATGTGTCATGCAGCCGAACAAGCAATTGAACCGCCTGTTCGCGGCGCTGGGCCGCGAGGGGTTGGAGGTGAGCCGCGAGGGTCGGATGTACCGCGTGCGGCGCAAGGACGGGCCGGAGGAGCCGGCAGAGGTGTTGTTGCCGGACGACTTCCCGGTCGAGGCCAAGGCGCTGCGCCAGCTGGCCGGGTTGATGGCGGTGCGTCATCCGGCGGGTGGTCGGGTGGAGCGGGCGTGTGCGTCGCCGGATTTTCACCCCGGAGATTCGGGGGTGGCGATCGGCTCGGTGGCGTTGACCGAGGGCATGGTGATCCCGGCCGCGGTCGGCTCCGACATCAACTGCGGGATGCGCCTGCACGTGTTCGACCTCCCGGCCGACCGCTTGCTGGCGAAGCGCGACGAGCTGGTCGAGCTGTTGAAGGGGGACTTCTTCTTCGGCACGCGCGACCTGCCGATGACCGCGGGGTCGATGCGGGCGCTGTTTCACGACGGTCTGCTCGGGTGGATCGACGAGGTCTCGCGCCAGCCGCTCGGCGTGCTCGCCGGCTCGGACTTCGCGCAGATCGGCAAGGAGCTCGATCGTGTGCACCTCGGCGGGGCGCTCGAGGGCCACGCGCGCTGGGCCCCGGAGGACCTGGTGCCGAACAGCGGGCAGGTCCGCGACGGCGGCATGGCGACGATCGGCGGCGGCAACCACTTCGTGGAGATCCAGGTCGTGGAGGCCGTCGTCGACCGCGGGCTCGCGCACGCGTGGGGCGTGCGGGCGGGGCAGCTCGCCTTCATGATCCACTCGGGCTCGCGCGGGGTCGGCAAGCACGTCGGCGCCGCGTGGCGCGACAAGGCTCGCGCCGCCTGGCCCAAAGGACAGGCCCATCCGGAGGAGGCGCTGTTTGCTCTGTCGCTCGCCGATCATCCGGAGCTGGTCGCGGGGTACCTCGAGGCCGAGGCCACCGCCGCCAACTACGGCTTCGTCAACCGCCTGCTGCTCGCCGAGCTGCTGCGCCTGCGCCTGCGTCAGGTGTTCGGCGCCGGGCTCGCTGCGCCGCTGGTGTACGACCTGCCGCACAACATCACCCTGCCCGCGGAGGGTCCGGCGCGGCGCTGGATCACCCGCAAGGGCGCCTGTCCGGCCGACGCCGGGCAGCCGGTGATCATCCCCGGATCGATGGGCGCGTCGTCCTACCTCGCGGTCGGTCGCGGCGCGAAGGACCTGCTGAGCTCGGCCTCGCATGGGGCCGGGCGGGCGCGCTCGCGCTTCATGATGTCGAACCACTCCGACCAGGACGAGCGCGCGCTCGGCCTGACCGGCGTCGACTGCATCACGCTGCGAGAGGAGCGGCGCATCGAGGAGGCGCCGGCGGCGTACAAGCCGATCGGCCCCGTGATCGAATGTCAGGTCGCGGCCCGCACGATCGACGTGGTCGCCCGCCTGCGCCCGCTCATGACCTTCAAGGCGTGAGCATCGGTGAGCATATCGATACCCGGCAAACAGACCCGCC
>NZ_JACCSO010000583.1 GCF_013812955.1 Nannocystis sp.
GCGCTTAAGCGTTTTGAAGTGGGAATTTGGGCGCGCGGGTGAGTACGGAGCGACCGGGTGAGCAGCGGGGAGCGCGCGGCCGGGAGGAATTGGCGGGGTCCTGGGCGCGAGGGGAAGCGCGAGTGAGGCGTGGCATGAGGAAGCGCACGGCCATGGGCCCGAGAAGGGCAGCGACGACGACGGCGGGGCGCAGGAGGGTGAGCGCACGTCGCCGGTGGGGCGCGCGGTCAGGCGAACAACAGGACCTGTCCGGGAGGATGAGGTGCTGGCGGAGCGCGGGCGCCGTGGAGAATTCTGGCGATGGCGTCGGCATCGGAGACCACCTCGAGGACACGCATGCGGCCGCCGCATTTTCGGCAGCGGGTGATGTCGATAGCGAAGACGCGGGCGAGGAGCTGGGCCCACGCGATGCGTCGGGGTCGGGGCGAGGTAGCTGGCGAGGAAGCGAGCGGGTCGTCGGGGAGGGCGAAGTCCAGCGCGAGCTGCGGCGGTGGCAGCGGTGCGGCGGGCCTGGGGATGACTCGCTCGCGCAGGCGATGGTGGCTGGCGAACACACCGTAATAGCGGGTCATATGGAACTTGGGCGGCGGGACCAGGGCGCAGAGGCGGGCGAGGAACTGGTGGGTGTCCATCTCGGCGTGGGCGGTGCCACCGCGCCAGGGCGCCTTGAAGGAGACGCGGACGCGGCCGCCGGGGAGCGCGGTGACGGCGCCCGAGGGCGAAGGGCGGGCGCAGCAGGTCGCAAGAACACGGCCCAGCTCGGCAGCGGCGGGTCCTTCGGCAACGGCTGATGGCAGCCAGCGTGGCGGGGGTCGTGGCCAACACCGCGGCGTGTATCGGCGGCGAGTTGCGCTGGGCGCAGATCGCCGGCTCGACGGCGTTTCAGGCGGCGCTGGCGGTGTCACTCGCCATTTACGTCGCGCGGGTCCGATGAGTTCGGAATGGCGACGATTTTGCCGCTGAGCCCGCCCTCCTCGATCTTGCGGTGGTAAGCGCCGACCTCGTCGAGCCCGATGCGGTGGGTCACGGCTGGTTCGATGGCGCCCTCGCTGAGCCAGACGAAGAGTTGCTCGAGATCCTCGCGGAACGCGGCCGGGTCCTGCTTGCGATCGCCGGTGATGCCATAAAAGGTCGCGCGACGGCCATCAGGCAGCAGCTTGGTCAGGCCGAGGAACATGAAGGCGCCATAGATCGGAAGCGTCCGATCGCGGCTGGTCTGCGCGGTGAAGCCGATGGCGACCAGCCGACCGCCGCGTCGCAACGCGCCGTAGGACCTGCGGAAGCCGTCGGCGCAGACGCCATCGACGATGACGTCCATGCCGCCGAGCTCGCGCACGGCCCCGTGCCAGTCATCGCGCGGCAGCGGGTGAGCGCCGAGCTCGCGCAACAGCCCATGATGCTGCTCGCTCGCCGTCGCATAGACCTCGGCGCCCATGAGCTTCGCGAGCACGATGCCGGCCTGCCCGACGGCGCCGTTGCCACCGAGTAACAGCACACGCTCCCCGCGCGAGACGTGGCCATGGCGCTTGAGCGCCTGATAGGCCGTCATCCAGGACAGGACGAGCGTCGTGGCCTCGGCCGCATCGAGCGCGTCGGGCACCCGCACCAGGCCGCTGGCGGGCCGCACGATGTAGCGTGCATTGGCGCCGATCATCGTCAGATCGGCCACCCGATCGCCGAGCTTCCACTCGCTCGTGTCGGGGCCGACCGCGTCGATCCGACCGACGAAATCGTAGCCCGGCACGACTGGCGGCTTCTGCTTGAGGTCCGGGTATACACCCTTGCGGATCAAGGTATCGGTGTACTGCACCGAGGTGGCCTCGACGCGCGCCCTGACCTCGCCGCGGCCCGGCGACGGCAGCGCGACACGTTCGACCTCGAGCACCTCGGGTCCGCCGAAGCGGCGTAGTACGCACTGGAGTTGCCCGCGGTCGTCACTGATCGGTCCTTTGCTGTCCATGTCTTCCTCCGCTCCTTCGATCTGCCGCCGCAGTCTGCCGCAAAAGCCACTGCGAGTCGCCTCTGGCTCGACGTCGGAGGTCCACGAATGGGGGCGAAGTGGCGAGGCCACATTTCCGCCCGGCGCTCACTTCGCGGGCGAGAGGCGGACGTGCCGTACACGCATTCGTGCAACCTGCGCAAGCCGTGGGAGGTGCGGATCTACCTCGCCGTCTGCGCCGCCCGCGGCTTGTTGACGACGCGCGGGAGTACCGGCGCCTCGTCCGCCTCGTGCGAGCCATGCTGTGAGGCCCCGTCCTCGGCTCGCGCGAACGACGGCCGGCGGGCGTCCCAGTGGTAGACGATGCGCTCGTGTTGTTGCTTGAACCGGATTTCCGACCGTGCTCGTATGGGTTTCGACCCAAGCGGTCGGGACACCGGGCACCGGGCCCTCCTCGAAATCCGCAACCAGACCCTGGATTGCGGGATTCGCTGGGTCCTGGATGTCGACATTCGGCGATTATTCCATTGCAGGCGGCGAGAAGGGGACACCCTATCGGTCGGCACGAAGGAGGAGACGCCCCGGCAGCGCGGCGACGGGATTCAGAGCCTTGGCGAGCCAGGCCTTCTCGGGACGAAAGTCGTGCAGGTGGGGTGAACAGAGCAGGAGAACATCGCCCGGGCGCGTGTTCCACCGCGCGCGCTCGGGCGCCACGCCGTTGCCGAGGTAGCGGTCGGTGATCCTTGCGAGGCGGCTATCCGGGATCCTCATTGTGCGTGCGAGGCTATGGTCGATGGTGGTCGCTACCAGCCGTCCGCTGCGCACGAGCAGAGCGCGCACGTCCCCCGCCCAGGCGACTTCGATGGAGACACCAGACCATGCGGCCGCTGCCCCCGTCGCTATCCGCACGCCGCGCGCGGCCGCACCGAAATGCTCACGCTCAGCGCCAATCTCGTCGGAAAAGGCTTCCTGGAAAGTGCAGGCCTTCGGTGCGAGAGAGTCGTCGCGTTACTCGCTCGCGCGACGAACGACCCTTCGATCCCCGCTCGCGCGGGGCACCAAGAGGTCGCTCGCGCTCCACGCGAAGACACCCCCGGGCCATCCTCCTCCGACGATCGTCTCCCGGGTTCGCGCGAGCGACATGACTCGCACGTCGAGCGATTCGCGCCGCACGCACGACTGCGTCGAGAGATCCCAGAGCCGCGCCCTCGGCCATCCGCCGGCCCATGCAGGAGGGACAACATCCGCGCGACTTGCAGGAGAAGGGCACCCGCAGCTCGTCGCCGCAGGCGCGGCAACAGGTCCGCACGAAGCCGAGCTCGAAGTCCCCGCAGCCCGCGAAGCCCTCCAGCTCCCCCGTCACGAACGCCGGCAGGGGCCCCGCCCGCTCCTCGCAGCGCTCCAGGAACTGCGCGAGGTGCCGACGCACCAGCACCGCCGCGCCGCCCCGTGGGACGACGAGCAGGTGCTGGTGACGATGTTCCTGATCCCCGTTCGCTGATCGGCTACCGGCTGCTCACGCGGACAGCAGCTCGTCCATCAGCGCGGCGAGTCCGCGGATATCGACCGGCTTCACGAGGTGAGCATCGAAACCGGCTTCCCGGCTTCGGTGCCGATCGGATGGCTGTCCGTACCCTGTCACCGCGACCAGACGCAGCGCGCTCAGCGGTTCCATTGCCTTCAGTCTGCGAGCGAGCTCGAGGCCATCCATGACCGGGAGACCCAGATCGATCAGACCCAGATCGGGAGTGAACTCATGCGCGACCTTCAATGCGGACGGACCGTCGAATGCGATGCGTGTGTCATGGCCGAGCGCGCCCATCGCATCGGCGAGCATCTGCGCAGCGTCCACGTTGTCATCGACGATCAGGACTCGACGCGACGATCCGGCCACCACGTGCGGGATCCGCAAGCGCTGGAGGGTTGCAGTCTCGTGCGCGAGGGGAAGACGAACATCGAATCGGCTACCGGTACCGCGACCCTCGCTATGCGCCGACACCACGCCGCCATGCTGGACGACCAGGCCTTTCACGATCGCGAGCCCCAGCCCGAGCCCGCCGCGTGACTTGTCGACAGAGCGCTGCTCCTGGATGAACATGTCGAACACGTGAGGCAGGGCCTCGGGCGCAATCCCGGTCCCGTTGTCGCGAACCGAGACCACGACCTGCGCGCCATCGACCTTGGCGGTGAGCGCGATCTGCCCCCCGCGATCGGTGTACTTGGCCGCGTTGGTCAACAGGTTCGACAGCACCTGTGCAATTCGCGTGCGGTCGACGTCGACGACGATACCGGCGCCAACGTCGACCGTGAGGTGATGCTGCTTCTGTTCAAACAGCGGACTCGCCAGCTCGACGCTACTGACCACGATCTCGGCGAGATCGAACGGACGGCGATCCAGCTCCACCTTCCCGCTGGTGATCCGCGAGACGTCCAGGAGGTCATCGACCAGGTGTGAGAGGTGCTGCGTCTGTCGACCGATGACACCAGCTTCCTTTTGGACCCCCGCGAAGCCGCGCAACTCGATCATCTCCAGCGCCGTCGTGATCGGAGCGAGGGGGTTTCGGAGCTCGTGGCCCAGGAGTGCCAAGAAGTCGTCCTTGGCCCTGTTCGCGTCGCGAGCTTGCCCCAGCGCGGTTTCGAGCGCGCGGTGGACCGAAACCTTCTCCGTCACATCCACGGCAAAGACGAGGACACCGGAGATCGTCCCGTCATCCTCACGAGTCGGGGCGTAGACGAAATCGAAGAATATTTCCCGGAGCACGCCATCTCGTTTGCTGTCGAGACGGGCCGGAAACGCGTCCGCGACAAATGGCACCCCCGTGCGCATGACGTCGCGCAGGAGATCTGGAAAGGGCTGGTCCGCGACCTCCGGAAGCGCTTCGAGGAGCGGCTTGCCAATCGCCGTTGAATCCTTGCCCCAGAGCTCGAGGAGCCTGGCGTTCGCTAGCTCGACGATCAGCTCCGGGCCGCGGAGCGAACATATCGCCGCCGGAGCATCCATGAGCAACGAGTAGAACCGTCGCCGCGCTGCCGTTGCCATCTCCTGCGCCAGGTGCCTCGCACGGCTTGTCGCGAGCAAGGTCTCGACGCGCGCGAGCAGTGTGCTGGCAGTGAACGGTTTCACGATGTAGTCGTCGGCTCCCGCGCGAAGCCCCTCAGCGATCGCCTCGTCCCCGGCGCGTGCCGACAGGAGGATGATCGGAAGTGATGCCGTGCGCTCATCCCCGCGCAGTGCCGCGACGACACCAAACCCGTCGAGCCGCGGCATCATCACATCAGCGACCACGAGATCGATCGAGCCCGAGCGTGCAACCGCCAGCGCCTGTTCTCCATCTGCGACGGCCTGGACGTGCCATCGTTCGCCGAGTAAGCGCTGGAGATAGTCCCGCATATCGGCGTTGTCATCGGCAAGGAGGATGCGCGCCGCGGTGGGCATCGTGGCTGCCGGAGGTTCGGCGACAGCCGGGGTCGGCAGCCAACGCAAGGCCTCTGCGACGAACGCATCTTTCTGCGCTGTCGCTGCGAAGACCGCGCCGCGCGTGCTTGGGGACTGGATGCGGGGAATCGTCACGGTGAAGGTCGTCCCACGGCCGAGCTCGCTTGCCACATCGATCCTGCCCTCGTGCAGGACGACGAGATCGCGGACCAGCGCGAGACCGATCCCGGTGCCCTCGTGCGTGCGTGCGCGTGCCCCCTCGATCCGATGAAACCGCTCGAAGACTCTCGTCAGCTGATCCGCCGGGATTCCCACCCCCGTGTCGCGCACCGATAGCTCGACTCGATCGCCGTGATCCGAGACCACAACGTCGATCGATCCAGCAAATGTGAACTTGAAGGCGTTGGAGACGAGGTTGAGTACGATCTTCTCCCACATGTCCGGATCGACGTCGATCGGACGAGAGAGCGGCGGGCAGTCAACGTTCAGAGCGACGCCGGCGTGCTCGACAGCGGAACGAAACGCACTTGCAAGGTCGGCGGTGAGTGCCGCCACGTCTGTCGGTAGATAGCTCGGCTGGGCGCGGCGAGCCTCGATCCGCGAGAAGTCGAGCAGCTGGTTCACGAGCTTCAGCAGACGCTGGGCATTGCGGTATGCGGCATCCAGGTCGGCGCCCTTGAGTGCGGGCTCCGTCAAGGCGCATGCGGTCTGTAGCGGCCCGAGCAGCAGCGTGAGCGGGGTCCGAAACTCGTGGCTGATGTTGGAGAAGAAGGTGGTCTTGGCCCGGTCAACCTCGGCGAGCGCCTCGGCGCGCTTGCGTTCATCGGCGTACGCGCGGGCGTTTCCGATCGCAGCCGCGAGCGCGTTCGAAAGGAGGTAGAAGAAGTCGCGGTACGCGGCGTCGAACGCAAGCCGGGCGCTGACACCTGCGACGACGACCCCCTGCGGCTGATCGATGCCTGCGATCCGGATCGGCAGGACGCATGCGGCACGGGGCGCTTCGGGATACGGCCCGCACGCGATCGCGCCGACGCAGCCTTCGACATCGTCGACTTGGATGCCACGCTCTGAGCCAAGCGCGACGGCGAACGGCCACCCACGACCGGTATCCGACTTGATGGGCTCGGACTCTGGCGGCGGCTCATCGCCGGGACGGCCCCCGGTGGATGCTTCAAGATGAAGGTTGAGGCCGTCGTCGGACAGCCGGTAGAGCCGCACGAACGGAAGATCGAGGTCGAACTCCGCGAGCGTCTTCGCCGCTAGATCGTACGCCTCGTCGACCGTCTTGGCTTTCCCGGCGTGCGCAGCCAGCTCCCCGAGGCAGCGAATCCGCCGCTGGCTGAGCATTTGCTCCGTGGTCTCCATGCACGGATGAAACAGGCCCGCGACGTTCCCCGACTCGTCTCGAATGGGACTGAAAGAAAATGTGAAGAACGCTTCCTCGAGAAAGCCGTTGCGGTCGAGAAACATCCGCTGATTCTCGAGATAGTCCGCCTCGCCGGACCACGCCCGCTCGTACGCGGCACCGATGATCGGGAATGCAGACGCCCAGCATTCACGAAAATCTTGTCCCATGGACGCCGGATGCTTGGCGGAGCAGATTGGCCGGTAGCCGTCATTGTAGATCTGCACGTGGCCGGGTCCCCACACGATCGAGATCGGAAACGTGGATTCGAGGGTCAGGCTCACCGTCGTGCGCAGCCCTGCGGGCCACGAGTCGATCGGACCGAGCGCAGTTGTCGACCAATCGATCGATCGAATGAGGGCTCCCATGGCTCCCATCTCTCCGCCGGCTCGTGCCTTCGAGGCGGGTGGGACGGTCGTGGAATTCACGGCCGGATTCTGCCCTCGGTCGATGGAGAAAGACAGCCCGACTACGGGGCGGACTCCCTGAGCGCAGTCGACGAGGCTCACCGTCACCGCGCCGGCGGGGTCGTCTCGATGCTGCTGCCCCCCGACCGGGAGGTCGGGGTTGCTTCAACCCGCGCAGGCGCCGCCGGCGGCAGCGTTGGGGGCGCCGGCGATCAGCAGGGCAACGACGACGGCGGGAACGGCGAGCAGGCGCAGAACGAGTGAGGGCATGGCTGAGCTCCTGGTGCAGGCGCCGTCACGGGCGAGATGCTCGAGTGCTGGGGGACGTCGTTCGATGAGGTCCTCGCGTTGGCGCGGACGGACCTTGCTGCCCCAGCCTGGAGCAGCGTGTCGAGTAGTTCGCCCGCTGTTCGAGGGCTGCCCCGTACCGTCGCCAAGCTCCGCGAGCTCGGCCAGCGCGAACAAGAAGCTGTCCCAGGATCGCGCCGCGTCGGTCCGGAACTACCTGGTCAGCAAGCAGGTCGCCAGCGGTCGCTGCCGACGTCGTCGGTCCCAAGAAGACCATCGTGCAGGATTGATCATGAAGCACCTCACCACGCTCCTGCTCGTCGTCGTAGCGACCGCCGCCTGTTCGAAAGCCGGGAGCCCGGCCGACCGCCAGGACGTCTCGGCGCGGATGGCCACGGTGGTCGACCCGATCGACGCCTGTTACGCCGCCGCGCTCAAGCGCGACCGCAAGCTCGCTGGCGTCATGACGCTGTCGTTCGTCGCCGAGGCCAAGACCGGCAAGTTCATCAACGTCGTGGTCAACCGCGACGAGCTGAACGACATGGAGCTCCAGCAGTGCGTGGTCGCCGAGGTCGGCAAGCTCAAGCTCGAGAAGCCGGCCAAGACCAACCTGGCGATCGACTATCCGCTCGAGTTCGCGCCCACCAACTGAAGCGGGACCCGGGCGCGTAGGCGTAAGCGTAGGCGTAGGCGGCCTGGGATTCCCCCTGGTTCACCGCCTAAGTGAACGAGGAGCAGCGTGGTTGCGGACGGTCACTACCTGGGCACCGCGGGAGGGATCGCGCTTAAGCGTTTTGAAGTTGGAATTCGGGTGGTCGGGTGAGTAGGGAGCGGCCCGGTGAGCGGCGGTGAGCCCGCGGTCAGGAGATGTTGGCACAGTCCTGGGCGCGAGGGGAAGCGCGAGCATTTCGAGGCGCACGGCCAAGGGCTCGAGAAGCGCAGCGACGACGACGGGCGGGCGCAGGGTGGTGAGCACGTCGCCTCTGGGCGCGTGGTCAGGGGAGCAACAGGAGCTGGCCAGGAGGAGGAGGCGCGGGCGGGGCGCGGGCGCCGTGGAGGATGCGGGCGATGGCGTCGGGGTCGGAGACGACCTCGAGGACGCGCATGCGGCCGCCGCATGTTCGGCAGCGGCTGATGCCCTGCGCGAAGACGCGGCGAGGAGCTGGGCCCACGCGATGCGTCGGGGTCGCAGCGAGGAATTGGGCGAAGAAGCGAGGGCCTCAACAACAAGCTCAAGGTCATCGTCCGCCGCGCCTACGGCTGCCGCAGCTACGACGTGACCACCCACGCCCTCTACCACGGCATGGGCAACCTTCCGGAGCCCGGCTTCCCACACCGCTTCTGCTGATTCCTATGCCGCAATCTGGTCGATCGGACAGCTATGCTGCCCGCAGATTTGCCGGAAGACCCGAATGTCGTGGATCCATGCGATGCTCGCCGTCCGCGAGCAGCGAAGTGGGCGCTCCCCCGACATCGGTCTCGAGTGAGAGACGTGTGAACCGTCATTGGGGGCTGGCGTCACCCTCTCGCCGCGAGAGCCCGCGAACAGGCCGTGACGCCGACTTGGGCGGCCGGCCCCTGCCGGGCTGGCAATTACGCCGCGGGGGTACTTGCATGGCTCACGCGATACTCCTATGCTCCGCTGGAATTGCTGGCTTCGATGTTCGATGTTCGCTGATCGACAGCGAGCGCGCCAGCGTACGTACACATACGAGAGTGGGGTAATGTGGACGAGCGGTCACGCCATTTGCTGTTCACGATTATGTTCGCGTCCGCGTCGTGCGTCGACGATCCCTCGCCCGTCGAGGCGCGCGAGGGGCACGGCTGGTCCGGGAACGCCGGCGCCAAGAAGGACTGGCCGATGGCCCTGTACGACGCGATCGGCAGCGGGCACAACACGCAGGAGAACCAGCTCAAGCCCAGTAATGTGCATAAGCTGAAGGTCAAGTGGCGCTTCAACGCCGCCGACACCGGCCACGAGGTCGGCCCGATCCACGCCACGCCGGTGGTTGCGAACGGCCGGGTGTACGTCGGCTCCAACCTCGGCCGCTTCTACGCGATCGACGACGACGGCGACCTGCTGTGGACATTCCTTCCGCTGCAGCCGAACCCGCTGCTCGGCGCGCTGGTCATCCCCTCACCGATCGGCTCGCCGATCGACGCCGTGGCCACGCCGATTATCGGCGGCGCCGTGCTCCCGCGGCACAAGCCGTACGTCATCTTCGGCGACATGGACGGGAATATCTACGCCCTGAACCGCCACACCGGGGCGCAGGTTTGGATGCGGCCCAACGTCGACGGGCACGACCTCGGCGGCGTGGTCGGCAATTCGCTGATGCTGGCCGGCGACACCTTGATCGTCGGGTTCGCCTCGATCGAGAGCTACGGCCTCGCGCTCGCGGCCCAGGGTTACCAGTGTTGCAGCTTTCGCGGGATGGTCGCCGCCTTCGACGTCGCCACCGGCGCGGAGAAGTGGCGCTTTCGCACGATCCCCGACGGTGAGCAGCAGCCGCTGCCCCCCGCACGCGCGCCGTTCACGATCGGCCCCTCGGGCGGCGACGTGTGGGGCCAGCCGACCTATGACGAGCACACTGATACCGTGTACTTCGGGACCGGTCAGAACTTCTCGCCGAACTCGGACGGCGGCGGCAGCAGCCTGACGGACGCGATCATCGCCCTCGATGCCGAGACGGGCGCGCTCCGGTGGTCGTACCAGGCCACGGCGGACGACGTGTGGGTCGCGGGCTTGCCGACGCCGGACGCCGAGGGCCGCTACTACGACCAGGACTTCGGCGACTCGCCCAAGATTTACAAGATCCCGGGGGTCGGCCGGGTCGTCGGCGCCGGTCAGAAGAGCGGAGAATATCACGTCCTCGACGCCGACACCGGCGAGCTGGTCGCCCGCACCAAGCACTTGAACACCGCCAACGAGCTCGGCGGGTTCCAAAACCTCGGCGCGATGGCCAAGGGGTTGATCTATCAACACGGCCTCGACCGCGTCGGCCCGCCCGGCAGCACGACCTTCAAGGGCACCGTCATGGCCTTATCGCCCGACGGCGTCGATGTCGAGTGGCGGATCGACCGGCCCAACTCCGAGATCGCGGGCGGCCTGGCGGTCGCCAATGGCGTGCTCTTCTTCCAGTCGCCGCGTGAGGAGGCAATCCCGGGCCAGCCGCCGGCGTGGGCGCTCTACGCGGTGAACGCCAAGACCGGCCAGGTCCTCAAGCGGATCTCGTTCCCGGGCCGCGCGCTGTCCAGTCCGGTCGTCTCGAACGGCCGCGTCTACCTCGGCGAGGGCAACTCCGCCCTCGTGAGCCTCGGCGTCGACGAGTCGGGCGGCCTGTTGTGTCTCGGCCTGCCCGGCGACGATTGAGCACCGAGAAGCTGGATTGCGTGCGCTCAGCCGGCTCAGCCGGCGAGGGCGTCGAGCCGGGTGGTGGGACCAGGGCGCAGAGGCGGGCGAGGAGCTGTTCGGTTCTCAACATGTACCAAAACGGCCGGCCGGCCGACACCGCGCCCGGCCGATCAGGGACGCCGCCCGTCGCGCTCGCGGATTGTGTATTGGAGGGCGCTCTTCAGGGTCGGAAAGACGCGGATATTGATCGTGAGCCCGAGCTCGATCATCGTCCTGGCGATGATGGGCGAGATGCCGGATACGAGGCACTCGCTGCCGAGCAGGCCGGCGGCCTGGACCATCCGCATCAGGTATTCGGCGGTGCCGATGTTTATGGTCTCGACGCCGGTCAGGTCGAGGATCGCGTGGCTCGCCCGCTTGTGCGTGATCTCGCGGAGCAGCGCCTCGGTCATCGCTGCCGCGCGTACGCTGTCCAGAGCGCCGATGACGGGCAGGACGAGCACGCGCTCCCAGACCTCGATCACCGGGGCGGACATCGCCAGCATCGCCTCGCGTTGCCGCGTGACGAGCTCGGTCTGCTGCTCGAGGCGCCGCTCGAAGGATTGAGGGGTGGTGGCGAACGCCTCGCGCAGGGAGGCGGCCGCGCTCGAGTCCCTCCATTCCTCGTCCGGTCGCATCTCCCAGCGGCACACGGGGTCGCCCATCGCCCGACAGGCGGTCTCGACGCAGAGCGTGCGGATGCCGTGTGCCTTCGAGGCGTGGCCGTGGGCATAGCCTTGCAGTGTGAAGCAGATCGGCTCCGACGCGGGGCCGAACTCCGCGAGGTGCATCTCCGCCTCGTAGGAGTTCAGCCATATCCCGGTCATTTTCTTCATGCCCGGGACGATCTCCGTGTCTGGCACGACGGCGACGATCCCCTCCCAGGCGTGCAACACGGGCCCCGCCATGGCGCGGTCGACCGGCGTGTCCCAGATCAGGCCGCCGCCGATCGCGTCGAAGTCGCCCTCACCGCACAGCCGACCGAATTGCAGGAGCAGGGCGCGGGCGGTTTGGTGGCCGAGTTGATCGAAGAGCAGGCGCCGGAGGTTGGCGAAGGCGAGGACGCGGAAGATGATCATCCGCTCGCTGCCCATGAGCAGACGACCGGTATCTGGCTGAAAATTCAGCAGTTCACGCAGATCAAGCTCGTTGGCGCGCATGATGTCAACCTCACCGGGTCCGCGGCTGGAGGAGCTTCCCGGGTGGCGCGGAGGGTGTCAACGAGTTTAAGTCGACCAGGACGCCCGAGGCTGATGTCCTCATAGGATGGGGGAGCCCGGTGTCGGGGATGGGCAAGGGCACGAGCGCCGCCGTGGCGAGCCGGCTGCGCGAAAAGGCCGAACAGGTCATCGCCAGCCCCGCGTCAGGACCCACACGCGCCGCGCGCGACGCATGAGCACAACCGCCCCGGATGCGCCCGGCCGAGCAGACGAAGCTCGAGGGGAGGACGGTGGTGTAGGCGAGGGCGAACCACGCGACGCGCCGGCGGGCCCCGCCGACGCGCCGCGAGCACGCTCCGGTCATTCGCTGCAGGACGTCGAGCAGGTGCCGTACGAGTAGGTGTACTGGCAGGGCTGCGTCCACGTTCCGTCGAAGACGGACGTGACGGTGCGCGGACGATAGCGGCCGGCGCCGCAGCTCACGCAGACGCGGGTTCCGACCGGGGCGCAGTGGTTGGCGAGCGGCTCGCTCTCGCCGGCCGAGAAGTCCATCTCCGCGTCACCGAACATCGACGCGCGCGTCATCTCGATCGTCTCGGGCGTGGCGAAGTCGAGGCACTCGCCGTCGGCGCACGACACATCGGAGGCCTCGCGCAGGGTCAGGCGATTGGACGCCGTCTCGGCGTGGCAGCCCGCCTCGAGCACCGGCTCCGCGAAGCTGCGGTCGCCGACGACCAGCGGACGGTTCAACACCGGCAGCAGCGTGCGGTCGCCGTCGGAGAAGGCGCCGTCGCACGCGCCGAGCAGGTCCTCGCCCTCGGCGTCCCCGAGCTCCAGGTCGATGACGACCCCGTCGGCGAGCTCGAGCTCGGCGTGCTGCGACCCGAGGGCCAGCGCCATGCCGGCGACCGGGTCCGGCGTGCGCTGCTCGAGGGCCGGCGTGAACGCGGCGTAGCGGTCGGTGATGTCAGCGTCCTCATTGCAGCCGACCGCGCCGAGCAGGCCGGTGAGGAGGGCAGAGAACACGGTGAAGGTGCGAAGGTTCGATGATCTCATGGGCATGATTCGCTTTCAAAGCTCGGGAGCGCGAGGAGCCGCGCCCATCTGCGCCTCGCTTTGCAGGGGTCATGCCATCGCCCACAACGACCCTGGCAGCCATCATTCGCACCGCGCCACGCGAAAGCTGCGTGAAAGCGACAGACCCGGGTCGCCTCCGGATCCACACGCTGCGCCGCGAGTGGCCTCGCAGACCACAATCAATCCAGCGCGCGCCCGACCCGGCGCCGACACGCCGCGTCGTGCGCCGCGGCGGTCGCCTCCGGGAGGTTCAGCAGCGCGATCCGCCGCTCGACGCCGATGCACTCGCGGGTCGCCGTCCACAGCCTCGCATCGTCGATGCTGGTCAAGGGCCTGAGCTCGGCCCACAGCCGCGCCGTGCCGTCCATCGACGCGGTGACGATGCGCTGGCCATCCGGGCTCCACGCGACCGTATAAACCTCGGCCGTGTGGCCGCGCAGCACCAGCGGCTCATCGCCCCCATTCACCGGCCAGATCCGCACGGTCCTGTCCTTCGACGCCGTGGCGATCCGCTGACCATCCGGGCTCCACATCGCCCGCGTGACCCCGCCTGCGTGCCCCCGCAGCACCCGCGGCTCCTCCGCCGCGCCCACCCGCCACACGCGCGCGGTCGAATCCTCGGAGGTCGTGACGATATGCTCGCCGTCGGGGCTCCACGCGACGCACATCACCGACTCATGATGCCCCGCGAACACCTGCGGCCCCTCCGCGCCGGGGAATGTCCACACCCGGGCGGTCTTGTCGAGCGACCCGGTGACCAGCCGCCGGCCATCGGGGCTCCACCGCACCACGTTGACGGCCTCCGCGTGGCCCCGCAGCACCCGCGGCTCGCCGGCCCCCTCCGCGTCCCACACGCGCACGGTCGCGTCGCCGGCGCTGGTGGCGATATACCGACCGTCGGGGCTCCACGACACCGAGCTCAACCACATCTCGTGCCCGCGGAGCACCCGCGGCGGAGCATCATCATCCCCATGCCATATTCTCAGGGTCGCGTCGGTCGAGATCGTGGCGATCCGTCGCCCGTCCGGGCTCCACTCCGCCGCATAAACCGCGCCCTCGTGCCCCTGCAGCGCCCGCACCGGCCGAATCGCGGCGCCGTCCGCGACGCTCCATATGCGCGCGATCCCGTCCGGGTGCGCCGTGACGATCTGCTGCCCGTCGGGCCGCCACGTCGCCGCGAAGAATTGTTGCTCCCCCGCCCTGACGATCCGCGGCTGGTCCCGCGGCGGCAGCGTCCAGCGCCGCACCGACCGATCCCACGACGCGCTGAGGATCCGCCGCCCGTCGCCGCTCCACGCCGCCGCATGCACCGCGCCCTCGTGACCGCGCAGCACCAGCGGCGCCCCGGACCCGTCCACCCGCCATACGACCATCGTCGCGTCATACGAGCCGGTGACGATCGACTCGCCGTCGGGGCTCCACGCCGCCGTGAACACCGGACCGTCGTGATCGGTCCGCACCAGCGGTTCACCGATACCGTCGGCGCGCCACAGCCGGGTCGTGCCATCATTCGCACCCGCGACGATACGCGCGCCATCGGGGCTCCACGCGGCCATGTACAGCCCGCTCGTATGTCCGCGCAGCACCACCGGCCCCCCGCCGCCGTCGACCGGCCACACCCGGGCCGTGTCGTCGTCGCTCGCGCTGACGATGCGCGCGCCGTCGGGGCTCCACGCCGCCCAGCGGACCCGGTCGGTGTGCCCGCGAAGGACCCGCGCCTCGCCGCCGCCGTCCCTCCGCCAGATCCGCACGCTGTGGTCCGTCGATGCCGAGACGATCCACGCGCCGTCAGGGCTCCAGTTCGCGGCGCTGACGGCCCCCTCGTGGCCACGCAGCACCACCGGCTCGCCGCCATCGAGGTCCCACACGCGCACGGTCCGATCGCCCGACGCGGTGGCGATCCAGCGGCCGTCGGGGCTCCACGCCGCGGCGTGCACCTCACCCTCGTGGCCCCGCAGCGCCCGCGGCTCGCCGCTCCCGTCGGCATTCCAAATGCGCGTGATCCCGTCGGCCGACGCCGTGACGATCGACCGCTCGTCCGGTGAGAACGCGGCCCCATGCACCCGCATCGGGTGCATGATCGGTGCATCGTAAACACCGCCGGCCAGCGCCTGCAACCCGAGGTCCGCCCATTCGCGCGGCAGACCCGGCGGCTCGAGCTCACGCAGCACCGCCAGCGCCGTCGTCGGGTCCCGCGTCTGCAGCTCGCGCGTCGCCGCCATGCGCGTGGCGTTGCGCGCCTGCCTCGCCTCCTCGTCCGCGCGCAGCGCCTGGGCCTCGGCGCGGGCCGTCTCGTCGCGGGCGCGGGTCGCCTCCCGCTCCGCGCGCAGCGCGAGATACGAGACCACCAGCACGATACCCGTCAGCACCGCGATCAAGCCGGCGAGCCGTCGGCGACGGCTCCGCTGGCCGCGCTCGAACAGCTCGACGACCGCGGACAGATAGTGCTCCTCGTGCTCGGTGAGCGCCACCCGGGCGGACG
>NZ_JACCSO010000603.1 GCF_013812955.1 Nannocystis sp.
CCATCTCCGGGTGTCGCCCGGATGACCCCAGCTCGAACGACACCGAGGCGAGCAGCTCGGTGAGCACATCCGTGAGCTCGGGTGGAACGACGGCCGCCGACACGGGCGAGACGCCGACCTCCGGCGCCACCGCTGACCTGACCACCACCGACACGACCGACGAGCCGACCACGGGTGGCGCGGGTGAGGCGGTGGGTTGTGATGGTGCGCCGTTGTTGGCTGTCCCCGAGGACAGCTCGCTCGCCGGGCCGTGGCCGGTCGGGGCGCGCACGGTGAAGGTGGGCGAGCTGACGGTCGAGGTGTGGTATCCGGCCGCGCCCGGCAGCGACGCCGACATGGAGCCGGTGCGTTATGACATCCGCAC
Organism: Nannocystis sp.; assembly: GCF_013812955.1. Lineage (GTDB taxonomy): Bacteria > Myxococcota_A > Polyangia > Nannocystales > Nannocystaceae > Nannocystis. Next base: position 365 of record NZ_JACCSO010000603.1, read on the forward strand.
CTCGCTGCCCGAGGCGGAGCAGGGCAAGGTGCCGGACGAGGACAATCCGTGGCAGGACTGCGGCTGTTATCGCGACTTGCCGCTCGACGCGGCGCACGGGCCCTACCCGGCGGTGGTGTTCGTACACGGCACGGCGGGCTTTCGCTCGCAGTCGCTCGAGCAGGTGACGCACTGGGCGAGCCGCGGCTTCGTGGTGGTCGCGGCCGATCATCCGGGCCTGTGGATGAAGGACCTGCTCGGCTCGCTGTGTGGGGTGAGCGCGCCGGCGCAGCAGCTGGGCGCGAACATCAACAGCCTCGTCGACGCGATCAAGGCGCCGGCCGGTGAGCTCGAATTTTTAAAGGACCACGTCGACGGCGCGCGCATCGGCATGGCCGGTCACAGCGCGGGCGGCGGGGCGATCAAGGGCTTCGGCACCGTCGCCCAGGTGCTGATCCCGATGGCCGCGGGAGGCGTCGAGGCCGGGGCCGCGCTGCAGAGCACGCTGGTGCTCGGGGCGCAGGCGGACAAGGTCGTCAACTACAGCGGGCAACAGAGCGGCTACGGCAGCTCGCCCGCGCGCAAGCGCCTGGTCGGCATCACCAACTCAGGACACCTCGCGTTCTCCAGCCTGTGCTCGCTGAAGAACGCCGACGGCGAGGACTTCCTGGCGATCGCCAAGGAGTTTCAGGTGTGCGGGGCGCAGATCGCCGGCGCTCTGTTCGACTGCAAGCCCGAGTACACCCTCGATGCGACCAACTGGCAGATCACCAACTTTGCCAGCGCCGCGGTGCTCGAGGAGACCCTGCATTGCCGCGACGCCGGCGACAAGTTCGCCGGGCTGCAGGCGAAGTTCCCCGAGGTCGGTGAGTTTTTGGAGGCGCTGTAGCGGCGGGCATCGCCGGCGAGGGCCCGTGCTAGGCTCGTGGGTATGCTCCTGCGCCGCAGCATGTTCGCCCTCGTGGTGCTGGCGGGCTGTCCACAGCATCCGCCGCCCGCGCCCCCCACGGACCCCCCGCCCACGGTCGGTGGCGGCGGCTCACCGGTGTTCGACGAGCCGGTGCGTGATGCGGTGAGGTCTGCAGATGGAACGGCGGGGGTTGCGGATGACACGCCGGGGGCGGGCCGCGGGCCCGCGTTGAGCGCGCCCGGTGGTGGTGAGAGCGTCGCCGATACGCTCGCGCCGCGGACTCCCGGACCGATCGCGGGCCGCCCGGGAGGCTGTCGGAATGGGGCCGACGCGTCGTGGCAGGTCGACTGCAACACCTGTCAGTGTGGGGACGACGGTCAGGTCACCTGCACGCAGCTGGCCTGCGGTGTGCCGCGCGGCGCGGGCTAATTCAAGTCAGTCGCGCGGGCCGTACTCGGCGAGGTGGGCCGCGATCGCGGCGAAGCGGGTGTCGTCGACGAGCTGCTGGCCGGCGATGGTTCGGCCGTGCAGGTGGGTGGCGACCTCGCGGATGGTGACGATGGATTGCACGGGCACGCCGAGGTCGTCGCGCAGCTCGGCGAGGGTGGTCCTGGTGCCGGTGCCGCGCTCCTGGCGATCGACCGCGACCACGACGCCGGCGATCTGCACGTCCGCGGTGCGACGCAGCAGGTCGATGCTCTCGTGGATCGACTTGCCCGAGGTGATCACGTCGTCGACGATGATCACGCGCATGCCGTCCTGCGGGGTGGTGCCGACGAACCATCCGCCCTCGCCGTGCTCCTTCTTCTCCTTGCGGTCGAAGCAGAACGGGGTGTCCTCGCCCTGCTCGGCCAGCGCGATCACGGTGGCGACCGCGAGCGGCACGCCCTTGTAAGATGGCCCAAAGACCAGGTCGCAGGCGAGCCCGGCGCGACGCATGCATGCGGCGTAGGCCCGCCCCAGGCCCGAGATGGCCGCGCCGGTGCGAAACTGACCGGCGTTGACGAAGTAGGGCGAGCGGCGTCCGGACTTGAGGGTGAACTCGCCGAAGCGCAGCACCTCGTGGCGGACGAGCAGCTCGATGAACGCTTGCTGGTAGGTCTCCATGCCGGCCGGCGTATAGCACGCCCCATGGGGCTTCAGGTGGCCGGGATCGCGGCGGGCAGGCGCAGGGCGAGGCGGGCCCCGCGGGCGCCGTCCGGGCGGTCCTCGGCGGCGATCGTTCCGCCGTGGGCCTGGGCGATCTGGCGGCACAGATAGAGGCCGAGGCCGACGCCGCCGTGGTCGCGGGCGCGGGCGGCGTCGAGGCGGGTGAAGGGGTCGAAGATCTGCGCGCGCTCGGCCGGGGCGATGCCGGGGCCCTCGTCCTCGACGGTCAATAATAACGTCGCGGCGGCGGTCGTGGCCGCGATCTCGACATGTCCCTCGGGACAGGCACGCCGAGCGTTGTGCAGCAGGTTGGCGATCAGGCGCTCGATCAGCACGACGTCGAGATCGGCGACGAGCTCGGGCGGCTCGCAGCGCACGCGGGCGCCGACGCGGGCCGCGGCGCGGGTCAGCAGCGGCAACAGCTCGCTGGGGCGCCGCTGGAGCGCGGGGGCGCCGGCGAGGTCGAGGCGGCCCGAGGTCAGGAGGTCGCCGATCAGGCCCTCGAGCTCGATCAGGTCCTCGCCGAGCTCGCCGATGCCGCGGCGCAGGCGGGTGGCGACCGGATGATCGGGGTCGGGGATGTTGGCGAGGCGCTCACCGAGCAGCTCGACGAGCACGCGCATGCGGGCGATCGGGGTGCGCAGCTCGTGCGAGACGTTGGTCAGCACGGCCCGCTGGCCGCGCAGCATCGCCCCCAGCTGGGTCGCCATCGCGTTGAAGGCCTGACCGAGGCGGTCGATCTCGTCGCCGTTGCCGTCGGCCGGGACGCGGTGCTCGAGC
>NZ_JACCSO010000618.1 GCF_013812955.1 Nannocystis sp.
GTCTTGGCCTGGACCGTCGCCCACGACTGCTGCGGCGTCGCCACGCTGGTCCACAGCCCGATGTACTTGACGCTCTTGGCCGCATCGATGCTGATGGGCGCGCCCGCGGTGTAGCGCACGAACGCCGGGTCGAACACCGGCGAGATCACCGCGGTCGCGCCGTTGGTCGACACGTGGGTCTCGCCCTGCATCTCGTAGATCGCGTCGAAGGCGACGAAGCGCCACACTGTCACAATCGGGCTCTCTTTGGCCGCCAGCTCGGTCCCACCGTCGAGCACCGCCGCCTTCAGCTTGTAGCCGTCGCCCCCGACGCCCGAGGGCTTGAAGTAGATCTTCGCTTTGCCCTGCTCCGCGCCGGCCGCGACGATCGTGGTCGCCTTGATCGACTGCTTGTACGCGTCCGGGCTCGACGCCGCCGAGCTCGCGTGGGCCTCGAAGTACACCGCGTCGGGGTCACCGGTCTTGCCGAGGTACTTGTCGGGCTCCGCGTGCTTGAACGAATCGCGAAACGGCGTGTTGTTCTCGGGCGGGTCGGTGAACGTGACGTCGACGGGGGCCCGCGTGGCCACGCCCGAGCCGTCGGTCTTCTTGATCTTGACCAGGGCGACGACCTCGAACTTCGCGTTGAGGTCGTTCATCAACAGCTTGTTGTCGGGGGCCACGACCGTCACCGACACCTCCTTGAGCTCGACCTTGACCTCCTTCTTGTCCATCACGTTGTTGTCGTCGGCCATCGCCGCCTCGACCGCGAACGGCGACTTGAGCGGGCCGACGAACGCCCCCCCGGAGCCCTTGCCGTCCCACGCGAAGCTGCCGCGGTCGCCACCGTCGAGGTCGTGGCCGGCGCCGCTATACACGGTCACGCCCGCCCTGTCCTTGATGGTGATGCGGACCTTCTTGCCGAGGCGCGCGCTGTTTCGGGTCAGCGCATAGTCGATCTTGCAGGTCTCGGCCGATGGGGCGAAGTTCGCGGGTACCGCTGTGATGCGCAGGACATCGGCCGCGGTCACCGGGGGCGGAGCCGGCGGCTCGGGGGGCTGCGGCCTCGGGGTCCCGCCTCCCCCGCCGCCTCCGCCCCCGGGGGCTGCACCCCGGAGGCGATAAGCGACGAGCGTCTCGCGCTCGAACGCGTCGCGCAGACACTTGTGGAGGCGGTCCGATTCGGACTGCTGCACGGCCGCCTGCGTCGCGCACACGCCGAGCTCTTGGCTACAGATGGCGCGCAGGGTGGCCAAAGTCCAGCCGGCGTCCCATTTGTGGAGCCACTGAGCCAGGTGAAAGGACATCTGAGACGCTGGGATCGCCTCTGCGTCCGGCGGCGGGCGATGCCACGGTCGCCGGACAATCAGATAGGATTGTCCGTTGCTCACAAGTCGCCAGCCGTTCGGATCCTGACCCATTCCTGCCCCCTCCGCGATGAAGATCGCCCAACCGCCGCGCCGCTCACTATGCCCGGACTGCGCGAAAACTCAAGCGCAATCCCCGGGCGCGGGTATCACCACGCATTGTCGTTTGTCCACCACCGCGCCCCGACGCGCGGCGACGCGGCGACGCGGAGACGGCGCGCCGGACGCTGGGCCGGCACTGGCCGAATTAGCGCCTTCGTACCGCCGCACGTATAGACATTCGATGCAATGTCCTCGGCGCTATCCGCAGTGGGGCGAGCGATCGTCAGTCAGAACCTCGTCGCACGGCGCGACGCTGTCAATGCCCATAGGATTAAAGGATCGCCGTGATGCTCGCTAAACACCTACGATTTGGTCTCGGCGGCGCGCTGCTGCGGACCGCGTGTCCCGAGTCGGGCGTGGCGACCGACGCCGCCAGCGAGCCCCCGGGCACCAGCTCGAGCGGCGCCGGTCAATCGACGGCCCGCGCGGCAATACCCGCACGGACCAGCTTGAGCGCTAATCGACCCGCTTCAGATCCAGATCATAGATCCGAACCTCCCCGAACCCGGCGAGCTCCTTTTTGAGCTTGTCTGCCCGCCCGACCACGACCAGCTGCACCGCCTGATCGACGAGCAGCCCGCGGCTGATCTTCTTCAGGTCCTCCGCCGAGATCGACTCGACATCACTGCGGTACCGCTCCCAGAAGTCCGGAGCGAGCCCGAACAGCCGCTGTTGCACCGTCTTCATGGTGACCGTATCGATGCCCTCGACCTCGAGCGCGAACTTCCCGGAGATCTTGCTGAGCAGCCGCTTCAGCTCGACCGCATCGATCGCCTCATTGCCGGGCTGGCGCAGCAGGTCCAGCAGCGCCTCCACGAATTCCGCCGCGCTCTTGGTCTTGGTGCTGCCGCCGGCGTAGAACGCCCCGCCGTCGTAGCCGAAGTTATGGAACGCACCGGCGCCATAAGTCAGGCCCAGCTGCTCGCGCAGCACCATGTTCAACCGGCCCGACAGGCCGCCGCCGAGCAGCTGCTCGAGCACGCGGATCTGCAGCCAGCCCGGCTCGCCGATGCCCGGCGCGGGCACCAATGCGAGCACCGTCGCCTGCGCGCTCGCCTTTCTATCGACGATGTATACGACGGGCCCCTTCGCCGGCTCGGGCCGCCTGGTCCGCGGCACCGGCACGGCCTCGCCCTTGGTCCAATTACCAAAAGCCTTGTCGGCGAGCTTGCGGGCCTGGGCCGGGGTGATGTCGCCGGCGACCACCAGCATCGTGTTGCCGGGCTGGTAGTGGCGGGCGTGGAAGGCGACCGCCTGGTCGCGGGTCAGGCCCTCGATCTGGGCCGGGGTGGCGAAGGCGCGGGCGTAGGGGCTCTCTTCGCCGTAGACCGCGCGGGCGGCCATGCGCGACGACAGGCCGAAGGGCGACGACTTTTGCTGGTCGATGCCCTGGGTGATCAGGTCCTTGATCTTCTTGACCGAGCCTTCGGGCAGCGCCGGCTGCATCAGCTGTTCGGCGACCGCGGTGAAGCCGAAGGCGGCGTCCCGGGCCAGCATATCGGCGGTCATGCCGGCGATCTCGTCCTCGATGGACGAGTTCATCGTGCCGCCGGTCGCGTCGACCTGGGCGTCGAAGGTCGCCTTGTCGCGCCTGGTCGTGCCCTCGCCGAGCAGCGCCTGGGTGAACTCTGCCAGCGCCGGCGAGTCGCCCGGCGCGTAGATCTTGCCCGCCTTCACGAAGCCGCTGATGCGCACCTTCGGCACCTCGTGGTCCTCGAGCACGATCAGCTCGAGGCCGTTCGGCAGCGTCTGGATCTGCGGGACCGGGAACTTGACCGCCTTCGCCGCGGTGACGCCCGGCAGCGGCGGCAAGGCCGACAGCTGGGCCCGCTTCGCGGCCGCTTCCTGGGCCTTCTGCTCGCGGGCGGCGTCCTTTTCGGCCGCGCTCAAACCGGTGGTGGACCCGGTGGTCGACGCCGTCTCGGTCTTGCCGTCGTTCGGCGCGGTGGTCTGCGCCGGCTTGTTACAGGCGAGCAGGGTCGCGAGGATGAACCATGGAGTGGAGCTGACGTTGCGCATGGTGGGGTGGTTTCCTCAGGACTTCTGGCCGGGCACGATGTCGAAGGTCACGCTCGACGGCTCGCCGAGGTACTGGGCGGCGACCCGCTTGAGGTCGGCCGGGGTCAGCTTGTCGAAGCGCTTGAGGTCGCCGGAGAACTTCTCGGCGCCGCCAAAAAACGCCTCGTAGGTGCCGAGCTGCATCGCCTTGTACAGGGTGCTGCCGAGGGTATCGACGTGTTGTTTGTACAGCTTGGAGCGGGCGCGGGTGATCTCGGCCGGCGTGACGCCGTCGTTGCGGACCTGCTCGAGCTCGGCCCAGAAGGCCGCGCGCAGGTCGACGAGCTTGGTGTCCTTGCTGGCGATCAGCAGGGCGACCATCTGGCTCGGGCCGTAGGTCGTCCACGGGAAGCCGGGCTGCATCAATGCCATGCTGGCCAATTTTTTATCGTCGACCAGCAGCTTCTGCATGCGCGACGATGCGCCGTTGGTCAGCACGGTCGCCAGCAGCTCGAGCGCGTTGTGGTCCGCGGTCCTTGGCGCCGGGATGTCGAAGGAGATCAGGGCCAGCGGCGTCGGGGCCAGCGGGTCCTCGACCTGCTTGTAGACGGCCGCGGTCTGGGTCGCCTCCTGCGGGAAGCTGCGCGGCAGCTCGGGGCCGGCCTTGAGCCCGCCGTAGTGGCGCTCGATCAGCGCGCGGGCCTGCTTGGGCTCGAAGTCGCCGCAGATCACCAGGGTCGCGTTGTTGGGCACGTAGTACTTCTTGAAGAAGTCGACGAAGGCCTGCACCGGCGCGTTCGAGAGGTCCTCCATCGAGCCGTACATCGAGTGGGCGTACTCCCACGACGAGTAGGCGACCGCGGGCCAGTCGAGCATCAGCACCTTGGCGTAGGGGGAGTTCTCCTGCTGCTGCCGGACCTCCTCCTTGACCACGCTCTTCTCGTTGTCCAGCGCCCGCTCGGTGATCTCGAGGTTGGCCATCCGATTGGCCTCGAGATACAAGATCCCCTCGAGATAGTTGCTCGGGACCGTCTGGAAGTAGTTGGTCCGGTCGTGCTCCGTGTTCGCGTTGACGTCGCCGCCGGTCGCGTCCACGTAATACGCGTACGCCCCCTCCGGCACGTTGCGCGAGCCGTTGAACATCATGTGCTCGAACAGATGCGCGAACCCGGTCGAGCCCTTCACCTCGTTCGCGCCGCCGACCCGAAACACCGTGTACACCGTCACCACCGGCGCGCTGTGGTCCTCGCTCAGCACCACCCGCAGCCCGTTCGGCAGCGTGAACTTCTCGACGGGGACCTTGGGCAGCGGCGGGGCCGGTGCGGCCCCGGCCACCGCCGGAGACAGCAACGCGGCCACCAGGGGCAGGGCGAGCGGGAACTTGGACATACGAGGGACCTCCAGCGGCGACACGGTAGGCGGACCAGCCTTGCACGACAAGACGCGGTGCAGACGACGCAGACAGCCAAGACCCTGCCCCGCCCCCCCATGTTTCAGGGCGCAGCCCGGTATTTACCGCGTTCTGGCCAGGAACTACCCCGCTGGGGCCGCCAGACACCATGCTGCGGGCCAGGCAGCGGTGCTGTGTGCGCTGCGTCGTGTGCTGTGTATCATGCGCCCATGCTCACGCCCCACCTGCCTCGCACCCTCGTCCTGCTCTGCACCCTCGCCGCCTGTGGTGGCGGCGGCGACAAGAAGGCCGACAAGAAGGTCGAGGCGGTGAAGGCCGAGACCAAGGCCGAGACCAAGGCCGACGCGCCCAAGGTCGCCAAGCCGCGTGCGCGCGCGACCGAGGAGGCCCGGGTGCCGGCGCCGAAGGGCAAGGTGGTGGCGATCGGCGGGCTCGGTGGCGACCTCGCGGCGACCCAGGCGGCGCTCAAGGCCGCGGGCGCGCTCGACGACGCGGGCAACTGGTCGGGCGGCGACCTGGTGGTGGTGCAGCTCGGCAACGTGTTCGGCCCCGGCAAGGACGAGCTGGCGGTGGTGAAGCTGCTGGACACGCTGGCGGAGCAGGCGAGCAAGGCCGGCGGCGCGCTCCACCGCATCAACGGCGAGCAGGAGATCTTGAACGTCGCCCTGACCTTCACTGCCGTCAGCGCCCAGGGGTTCAAGGACTACGCCAAGGAGAAGCCGAACCTCGACGACCCGCGCATCGCCCCGATGCCCAAGGCCCAGCAGGGCCGCGCCACCGCCTTCGTGGCCGGCAGCCCGATGGCCCGCAAGCTCGCCGAGCAGAAGCTGGTGCTGATCGCCGGCGACACAGTGTTCGCCCACGCGGCCGTGACCGAGGAGCACGTCAAGGCGGGCCTGGATGACATCAACAAGATCGGCAAGAAGTGGATGATCGGCGAGGAGGCGATGATGCCCGACATGCTCGCCGTGGTCGGCCCCGCCCGCAGCCCCAAACAACGCGGCAACGAGCCCGACTGTGGCGTCGTCGAGCAGATCCTCGGCGACCTCGCCGCCCGCCGCCTCGTCATCACCCGCGGCCCCGACAAGACCGAGGCCAGCATGTGTGACGGCAAGCTCCTGCGGGTCGGCCCGGCCTCCGGCGACGCCAGCGGCGGCCCCGAAGTCCTGGAGATCCAGGGCGAGACGGCGAAGTTCTCGCCGGTGCCCGCCGCCGGCAAGTAACACGGCCCCGGCGCCGTGCTATGGTCGCGACGGCGAGACCCGGCGATGCCAGCGACCCGTCACTACGGCTACACCGATACCGGCCGCGTCCGCGCCCACAACGAGGACGCGTTCCTGGCCGACGCGGGCCTCGGCCTGTTCATCGTCTGCGACGGCGTCGGCGGCCGCGCGCGCGGTGAGATCGCCAGCCAGGAGACCGTCGAGTTCATCCACGACTGGATCCGCTCCGACACCACCGACATCGAGATCGCCCGCACCCGCCCGCTCGACGAGCCGGCCCTGCAGCGGCTCGGCGCGCTGGTCCGCGGCGCGGTGCAAAACGCCTGTTACATGGTCCACAGCATGGGCGAGATCGACCCCGAGCGGCGCGGCATGTCGACCACCGCCTCGGTCGCGCTGATCGCCGCCGGCGTGGCGATCGTCGGCTGGGTCGGCGACTCGCGGGTGTACCTGTCGTGCGGCCCCCAGGTCACCCAGCTGACCGACGATCACACGCTGGTGAATTATCAGGTCAAGCAGGGCGTGCTGACCCCCGACCAGGCCAAGCGCTCGAAGATGAAGCACGTGATCACCCGCGCGGTCGGCCATCGCGACTTCGTCGAGGTCGACATCCGCACCGTGCCGCTGCAGCACGGCGACCGCCTGCTGCTGTGCTCGGACGGCCTGCACGAGTACCTCGAGCAGCAGGACACGCTCGCCGGCCTGTTTCGCATGGAGCTGCAGCAGGCCGCGAAGCAGGCGATCCGCCACGCCAACGACAACGGCGGCCGTGACAACATCACCGCGCTGTTCGTCGAGTACATGGGCCCGGGCGTCGCTGCGACCCCGGCCGCTGCACCCCCCGCGCGCGACGAGACCGGCGCCGCCTGAGCGGCTCCGCGTTTGCACCTCACACGCAGCTCTTGTTCACGCAGGTCTGGCCGGCGTCGCAGTCCGGATCTCCGAGGCAGTCGACGCAGGTGTTCGTCTCGTAGTCACAGGCGCCGCCCGGGCACTGGACCTTGAACTTGCACTCGCCGCAGATCATCTTGTCCACGTCGCAGACGCCTGACTCGCAGTCGGTGTCGACGAGGCATTCGACGCATTGATTGCTCGCCGTGAGGCATGCGCCGCCGTCGCAGTCGGCCTTCTCGACGCACTCGACGCACAGATTCGTGTCCTTGAGGCAAGCCCCACCCTCGCAGTCGGCGTTCGCGGTGCACTCGACACAGGCGTGGGTCTCGGTGTTGCAGCTGCCCTCGCTGCAGTCGGACCTGTAGAGGCATGCCACGCATGCATGGCTCTGCGGGTCACATCGTGGTCGGCCCGCCGCCTCGGCGCAGTGGTTGTCGTCCTGGCATTCGCCGCAGGCGGCGATATCCTCGAATAGCGCGGTGTAACCCTCACGGGACTTGATACAGGCGGTCGTGCAGATATCGAGCACCTCGATGTCATCGCTCGCCCAGCATTCGCCGTCGGGACCATAGCTGGGCAGCAGCGCCGCGACGGCCTCCGGCGCCGCCTCCAGGACGCAGTCGAGGTAGCGCCGGCAGGCGTCTTTTCCCGCCTCCCGGGCGACATCCACCGCCGAAGCGCCCTCGTCGCCGCCACCGCCGCAGGCGACGAAGAATAAGAGCCCCGCGGCGAACCCGGATAATTTTGTCATGGACAGGCCGGATCATACAGGCGCAGCGACCGAAGCACGAGACTGCGCGCGTTTGATTCTCAGCTGCTCGGAAACGCCTCGACCCTGCTGCGGCCCTCGCCCTCGTCCTGGACCTCGAAGCGCACCGGCAAGAAGCGCCCGAGGATCTCCATGTTGGTGAGCGTGTGCTGGGTCAGGCCGTGGGACTGGAAGCCGCCGCGGCCGACCAGGGTGAGCGGCATGAGCAGCTGGTCGGCGAGGTGCGGGCCGACCGGCGCGCCGGCCTCGACGTGGGCGCGGACCTCGGCGACCACGCGGGCCGCGACCTGCTCGGCGCTGATGCGACGCTCGCCGAACGCACAGAACAGCTCGGTGCTGTGCTCCGACTCGATCCACACCATCAATGCGTTGCCGGGGCCGGCGCTGTCGACATCGACCACGCGGCACTCGTCGCGCTCGAGGCCGAGCTCGTTGCGGATCACCCGGATCTCGCGGTCGCCGATCGAGCGCGGCAGGTGAGCGAGCAGCGCGCGGGCCTTGCGACGGATGACGCCGCCGCGCGCGAACAGCTCGAGCGGGCGCAGCGGGTGGCCGCCCTCGACGGTGACCACGAAGCTGCCGCCGCCGGCCGGATAGAAGCCGTGGCGGACCAGCTGTGCGTCCACGTGCGCGCCCATGCGCCGCAGCAGCGGCAGGAACACCTCGGCGATGAATTCGAAGGGCGGGGCCATCGGGTTGTGGGTGCCACCTTCGAAGGTCAGGCGCGAGCTGCCCGGCGTCAGCAGCAGCGGCCACAGCACCGTCTGCAGCACCAGCGTCACCGAGCCGGCGCTGCCGACCGCGAACGTATAATTGCCCTGGGTCACGGCGCCGGGCGTGAACACCAGGTCGGTGCTGCCGAGCTCGTCGCCGACGACCTCGGCGTTGCCGATGCTGGTGGCCGCGCGGACCGCCGTCAGGTGCTGGCGCAGCAGGCCCGGCTTGACGCGTCTGGCCCGGATGCGATGCAGCCGGAACGGCCGGCCGGTGACCAGGGACAGGGTCAAGGCGGAGCGGAGGATCTGGCCCCCGCCCTCGCCTTGCGAGCCATCGATCTCGATCCTGTCCGCGAGCTGCTCTGCCATCCTAGCCCTTCACGCACACCACCTGCCGCAGCGTGTGCACGACCTCCACGAGGTCTTTTTGCGCCTCCATCACGTCGTCGATCGGCTTGTAGGCCGCCGGCGTCTCGTCGATCACGTCCTCGTCCTTGCGGCACTCGATGCCCGCCGTCGCCGCCGCGTGGTCCGCGAGCGTGAAGCGCTTCTTCGCCTCGGTCCGCGACATCGCCCGACCCGCGCCGTGGCTGCACGAGTTGAAGCTCTCCGGGTTACCCTTGCCGCGCACGATGTACGAGCGGGTCCCCATGCTGCCGGGGATGATGCCGAGGTCGCCGGCCTGGGCCCGCACCGCGCCCTTGCGGGTCAACAGCACGTCCTTGCCGTAATGATGCTCGCGCGCCACGTAGTTATGGTGGCAGTTGACGGCCATGCCGCCGAGCGTGAACGGCGGGATGCCCTTGGCGTCGGCGAGCGCCTTGAGCGTCGCCTGCATCATCAGCTCGCGGTTTTGCCGGGCGAAGTCCTGGGCCCACTCGACCGCCTCGACGTAGGCGGCGAAGTGCTCGCTGCCCTCCGGCAGGTACGCGAGGTTCTGGTCGGGCAGCGAGATCATCCAGCGCTCCATCTCCCGCTTGGCGAGCGCGATGAAGTACGAGCCGATGCGGTTACCGACCCCGCGCGAGCCCGAGTGCAGCATGATCCACACCTGCTCGCGCTCATCGAGGCAGACCTCGATGAAGTGGTTGCCGGTGCCGAGCGTGCCGAGGTGCACGACCGTGTTCGCCTTCTCGATCGCCGGGTGCTTGTCGGTGATGCGGTCGAAGCGGGTCTTGAGGCCCGCCCAGGCCGCATCGACCGGCTTCGGCGCAGCGCCGCCCCACGCGCCCTTGTCGCGGCCATGGTTGACGGTGCGGCCGTGCGGCACGGCGCGCTCGATCGCGGCGCGCAGCGGCGCGAGGTTGTCCGGCAGGTCCGAGGCCTTGAGGCTGGTCTCGACCGCCATCATGCCGCAGCCGATGTCGACGCCGACCGCGGCCGGGATGATCGCGCCGACCGTCGGGATGACGCTGCCGACCGTCGCGCCCATGCCCCAGTGCACGTCCGGCATCGCGGCCACCCAGCGATGGATGAACGGCATGCGCGCCACGTTCTCGAGCTGCTGGAGCGCCGCGTCCTCGACCGCGACCCCGCGGGTCC
>NZ_JACCSO010000644.1 GCF_013812955.1 Nannocystis sp.
GCGCTGTTCAGCGAGTCGACCGGACGGATCTTGTTGACCTGCGCGCCGCAGCGGGCGGCGGCGCTCGAGGCGGCGCTCGCGGGTCATGGCTTGCTGCGCATCGGCAGCGTCGAGGCGCCGCGCGCCAGTGATCGTGATGATGAGGGTCCGGCGGTGCGCGGGGGCCTGAAGCCGCCGACCGGCGGATGGTTGCAGGTGCGACGCGGCGCCCAGGGGGTGCTCGAGCACAGCGTGACGCGCCTGCGGGCGGCATTCTCAGGGGCGGAGCCCCGTGAAGCATGCTCAGGGGCGGAGCCCCGTGAAGCATCTCAGGGGGGAGCGGCAGATGTCTGAGGTCTCGCGCGCGATCGACCCGGCGATGGCCCGCGAGCTGCGGGTGCTCGTGCTCACTGGTTATGGCCTCAATTGCGAGGCCGAGACCGCGGCGTGCTTTCAGGCGCTCGGCGTGCAGGTCGACCTGCGGCACATCGCCGACGCGCTGGCGGCCGGGCCCGAGCTGCTAACACCATATGGGCTGCTGGCATTCGTCGGCGGCTTCTCGTTCGGCGACCACATCGCCAGCGGCCGGGTCCTGGCCAATCGCCTGCGTTATCGCATGGGCGAGCGGCTGCAGCGCTTCGTCGCCGACGGCGGGTTGGTCCTGGGGATCTGCAACGGGTTTCAGACGCTGGTGAAGCTCGGCCTGCTGCCCGGGGGCGAGGCCGGCGCGCTGACGCAGAATGTGACGCTCACCAACAACGACCGGCTCGGGTACTGGGACGCGTGGGTGCGGCTGGTGGTCGACCCCGCGAGCCCCTGTGTATTTACGCGTGGACTGGACTCGCTCGAGCTGCCGAGCCGGCACGGTGAGGGCAAGCTGGTCTATGCCGACCCGGCCCAGCGGGCCGCGCTCGAGGCGGCGCATCAGGTGCCGCTGCGCTACGCCGATGCGAAGGGCCAGCCGACCGAACAATGGCCGGACAACCCCGACGGCTCGCCGGGCGGCGCGGCCGGGCTGTGTGACCCGAGCGGCCGCATCTTCGGGCTGATGCCGCACCCCGAGGCGTACCTTTATCCCGAGAATCATCCGCGGTGGATCGCCCAGCGTGAGGCCGGGTGCCTGCCGGAGGTCGGCCTCGGTCTGCAGCTGCTCGCCAACGGCGTGCGCGCGGCGCTGGCGGGCTGAGCTTCAGCGACGCAGCCAGCCGAGCAGGCCCTTGCGCGGGGCGAGGGCGGCGAGCAGTTCGGGCATCGTGGGCCAGCGGTCCGCGGGCTCGGCCGCCAGACCGCGCACGAGGGCCTGATGGATCCGCGACGGGAGGGCGGTGCCCGGCGGCGGTTCGCGGAGCCGGCCCTCGAGCGTGGCGAACATGTATGCGACGATCGAATCGCTCGCGAAGGGGCGCTGGCCGTGGAATACGAACCATGCGAGCGCGCATATCGAGAACTGTGACGAGCGCGGCGACGGTGGCTCGCCTCGCACCGCCTCGGGGGACAGGAGTAGAAACGTGCGCGGATGATTCAGCTGGTCTCCGAGGCATGCGTGGTGGTCGGCCAATACGGTGCCGAGGTCGACCTGCACGCCGCCGCCGGGCTCGACGAGAATGTCTTCCGGCACGAGCGGGGGGAGGAGCAGGCCGGCTTGCTCGGCGCTGGTGATGGCGCCGGCGACCTGCTGCAGGATCGGGAACAGGTCGGACCAGGTGCGTGGCGTCGCGGCGCGCCATGTCGGTAGCGGGACACCCGCGGCCGGCGCTCGGGCGATCCACCCCAAGGGGCCGTGCAGGCCGGCGGCATACAGGGGCCTTATCGCCGGATGCAATGTCGACAGGGTCTTGACCACAATCGCCAGCTCGCGCTCGAAGCGTACGCCGATGTCCGTGACGACAATATCTGGCAGCACGAACAGGGCGAGTTCGACCGGTCCATCGGCGCCGTCAGCGAGGTAGGTTCGCTCGAGATAGAGGCCGATCGGCGCTCGCACGGTATAGGGGCCGACCCGCGCGCCGGGCTCGAGGGACCGCTCGTCGGGCCCCCAGTCGGTCCAGCCGTACTCGTGGATCTGCCTGTGTTCGTCGGACTCGTCGGGCCGCCAGTCGGTCCAGCTGGGCTCGTGGCGTTGGTCCTCGTCGTGCTCGTCGGACACGGAAGCTCAACGTATCACGGCGGTGTCGGGCATCGTAGCGGCCACGGCGCCGCACCTGTGGCTGTAAGGCAGCGTTTGGCGGATGTGGCGCCCGGCGCTGACAGCGGCGAGGCATCGCATGCGCGTTTTTGAGATACGCCGTGTCCGACATGTGCCCCCTCAGGGCCTGTACTGGCGAGCATGGCGGGACCGCCTTGCTCGCGCCAACGACCGGGGCCACGAACCTCCCGCGCCTTCGCGGCGCAGGTCCGGCCGCCACCCCCGGCGGCCCGGCGAGGAGCGGCGAGCGATGGACACGCAAACAGAGCAGCGAGAAGAGTTCCCCTGGCCCGACGACATCAACGTCCACCCGATCGAGCGCATGTTCTCGGCGGGCCTCGGGCTCAGCTTCATGTTGATGGCGCTGCTGCGGCGCGGGATCGTCGGCGCGGGTCTCGGCGGCCTCGGCGTGGCGCTGATCCACCGCGGCATGACCGGACATTGCTCGGTGTACTCGGCGCTGAAGGTGAGCACCGCCCACGGCGTGCGCGGGCCCTCGGCCAGCGTGCCGCACGGGCAGGGCATCCGCATCCGCCACACGGTGACGATCCGCAGGACGCCGGAGGAGCTGTATCAGTTCTGGCGCCGGCTCGACAACCTGCCCAGGTTCATGCGTCACGTCGAATCCGTGATCGTGCTCGACGACCTGCACTCGCGCTGGCGCGTCGACGGCCCGGCCGAGACGAGCGTGGTCTGGGACGCGGAAATTATCAATGATGTCGAGAACGAGCTGATCGCCTGGCGCTCGCTGCCGGGCTCGCAGATCCCGAACGCCGGCTCGGTGCGCTTTCACCCCGCGCTCGGCGAGGGCACTCTGGTCACCGTGACCCTCGAGTACGACCCGCCGGCGGGTTTAATCGGGGCCGCGATCGCCAAGCTGCTCGGCGCGGACCCGCAGGCGCAGATCGCCGAGGACCTGCATCGCCTCAAGGTGATGTTCGAGGGCGGCGAGATCCCGCAGATCGGCGCGCAGTGGCGCGGTCGCCTCAGCGAGATCCCCGATCTGGAGACGGCGCGCGAGCTGCTCCAGACCGAAGAGAAGACCGAAGGCGAGGGCGTCAATAATAACTGAGGTGCCGACGGCTCAGAGTGCCGCTCAGAGTGCGTAGATATCGACGTCCTCGCGGTAGTCGAGCGCGCGCCTGAGGCCGAATACGACGCACCGAGAGCCCGCGTAGTTGCGCGGGAGGGCCGAGGATGAGGCGGGCGTGCCCGTCTTATCCTCGACTCGGGCCTCCCGGCCACCATGAAGCCCAACCGCGCCTGAGCCGGCGAACGCGCGCTTCACGGAATTTCCGTGTGAGGTCTGGTGCATGCGAGGGCCGCGAATCCGCAGCGCCGGTGCGCCCGAAGGGAAGCACTGGCGCGAGGACTGAGCGGCCCTCGCATGCACCAGACCTCACAAGGCCAAATCCCGGCAAAATGCCCGTCCGGCCTCAGAGCGCGTAGATATCGACGTTTTCGCGGTAGTCGGGCACGCGGACGTTCCAGCGCAGCTGCTCCTCGATGGAGTGGCGCAGGGCGTCGGAGCCTGCGGGCTCGCCGTGCACGAGGAAGGTGCAGCGCGGGGCGTCGCCGTGCTCGAGCCAGCCGAGCAGCTCGTCCTGGTCGGCGTGGGCGGAGAGCATGTCGAGCTGGATGACCTCGGCGTTGACCGGCACGTAGCGGCCGTGGATCTTGAGCTTGTCGATGCCCGCGGTCAGCGATGCGCCGCGGGTGCCGGCGGCCTGAAAACCGGCGAGGATGATCGCGCTGTTGGGGTCCGGGGCGAAGCGCTTGAGGTGATGCA
>NZ_JACCSO010000648.1 GCF_013812955.1 Nannocystis sp.
GCCCCACCGAACGCCCTGCCCGCGGTCCGTCGCCTCGCCCGCAGCGTCTTCACCCCCGGCCTGACCAGAGTTCGCGCCGCCTACGCCCTCGCCCGCCTGTCCCCGGCCGAGGGCGAAGCGATCCTGACCCGCCTCCAGAGCGCCCTGCGAGCCAGCGTCCGCGAAGCCGTCATCGACGCCCGCCACGGCCTCGCCCGCCTCGCCGCCCGCGACCGCAACGACGACCGCCAGCTCTGACCTGCCCCAAAAGCCAGGCCCGCACCGCTCGGCCGAACATGCCCCCAAGGGCATGCTCCATTAGAAATACATACCAGCGGCCAGGTTCCCGCTCCAAACATGGAAGTGCACCGGGCGCACCTCACCTGTCTTATAAGACAGCTTGCTGGGATCCCCGCTCGTCAGATCGAAGCGGACCGCGCCGCTCGACCCGGTGCCCCATGCGTAGCGGACCGCGATGCTGGTGGAGAAGATGATCTCTCGCGCGCGCTCGTTTTGGCCGAGCTTGTAGGCTCGCTTGAGCTCGACCCCGCCGGAGCCGCCGTAGTAGTCGATGTTGAACTGGGGGAAGTCGTTGATCGCTCGTTCGGGGGTGCGGTCGGTGAACAGGCCGAGGCCGACGAACAGGTGCTGGCTGGCGCGCACGCGGGCGCCGATGCGGGCGTTGAAGTTGTGGCGGAGGTTCACCTCGTTGCGGGGCAGGAACAGGCGCGGGCTGTAGTCGCCCTCGACGCTGATCCAGCCGCGGTCGCGGCGAAATTCGTAGGCCAGGCCGAGCACCAGCTGGACCGGGGTGATGCGGCCGCGGCGGGCCGCGCCGGGGTCGGTGTCGAACTTGAACAGCGACGCGCGGACGTCGTTCTCGTCGACCACTGCGCCGGTGATGAGGGAGTGTTTGCGGGCGCGCTCGTAGACCGCGAGGCGGGGGGTGTGGACCGAGAAGCCGAGGTGGAGGTTGGCGAGGAATTCCCACTGCAGGCCGAACACGGCCTCGGCGGCGTAGGTCGAGCGTTTGAGGTCGATGTCGCCGGCGACGAAGTTTTGGTCGATGCGTTCGGGGTCGGGTCCGGCGCGCAGCCAGATCCGGCCCTCGTCGCGGCGCCACTCGTAGGTGGCGAACACCGACATGCCGAGGCGCAGGTTCGGCAGCACTTGCCAGCCGACGGTCGGGCCGAAGTGGTGGCGGGTGCTCCAGCCGTCGACCTGCACGCGCGCGGCGTAGTTGAGGCCGGCGCGGCTGGTCGTGTCCGAGAGGTGGCCGGTGTAGTCGTAGAAGTCGTAGTTGCTGGCGAAGTGACCGCCGCCGATCGTCACGCCGTGGCCCAGGTACTTGGTGTAGACCGTCGAGGTCGAGAGGATGAGCGGCTGGAGGCTGGTCAGCGTCGCCGACTCCGACTTGCCGCCCGGGAGCTCGACGCGAAACGCGTCGGGGATGGTCCGGTAGCGCAGCACGGCCATCGTCGACGACATGTTGAACTGGCCGCGACGGTTGGCGCCGAGACCGGCCGGGTTGTAAAAGGCCATGCCGGTGTCGCGGCCCATCGCCGTGACGGCGCCGGACATCGCCGCCTCGCCGCCGAGCGGGGTGAGGCCCGGGTTGCTGGCCCGCGCGGAGCAGGGCCAGGCCAGCGCGGCCGCGACCACGGCCATGTTCACGACCGCGGTCGCGGCTGCGGGCCGATGCGCGACATGACCCAAGAGACAGCTATTCACGCGTCGCATACGGAGGAACCGCGCCATCGGGGTTCACCGTTCGGTCAGCGAGCGCTGCGGGCGACGAAGAACTCGAAGGCGAGGTCGACGATCGGCTTGTTTTGGTCGCTGAAGAAGTGCCAGGTCAGCGTGGCCGCGTTGGCAGTGTTATCGATCCGACGAAAGTACAGATAGCCGCGCATCTGGGTGCCGGGGGCCAGCACGCCCCACGGGAGGGCCAGCGACGCGATCTCGCCGCCCCAGTCGAGGCGACCGTAGGAGATGTCGCGACCGGGGTGATAGCCGTGGTCGACCTCACCGGAGCGCACGAAGGACCCGCCGACGTCGATCAGCTGGTGGCGAAAGCCCCGCTCGTCGACGAGGTCGAGGTCACCGGGGGCGAGGCGCACCGGCGTGCTGCCCATGTTGGCGACGAGCGCGTGGATCACCGTGACCTCGGCCCCGAGGTCGGAGGGGCTGCCGTCCCAGGCGCCGGTGGTCAGCACGACGGAGATGCCGGACTGCGGATCGCGGGCGACCATGCGGCGACTGCCGTCGACCGCCACCAGCTCACCGCGCGGGGTGCAGGCGAGCGGGGCGACGACGGCGGCCAGCAGCGCGGCGCTCAGCCACAGGCCGCGGCTCGTGCGGAGGGAGGCGATGCGGTGCAGCACGGCCGCAAGCATAACCGGTTTTGCGACGCGGGCTCGTCCGGACCGGTCGGTGCCGCCCGTGCCCCCGCCTCAGCCCCGTAGCGCCTGGACCGCCGCGGGGGTGCGAAAAAACAGGCTCGGCAGGTACGTGCGACGCGCGTCGTCGGCCAGGCGCAGCCGCGGCAGGGCGGCCCGGAGCGCCTGCAGGCCCACGCGCAGCTCGAGCCGGGCCAGGCTGGCGCCGAGGCAGGTGTGCACCCCCCAGCCGAAGCCGAGGTGGCGCGCCCCGTTCGGCCGCTCGAGGTCGAAGCGCAGCGGATTTGGGAACACCTGCGCGTCGTAGTTCGCGCCCCCGAAGAACGTGAACACGGCCGAGCCGGCCGGGATCTCGACCCCGCCGACCGTCGCCGGGCCGGTCGTGTGTCGCGGCTCCATCTGCACCGGCGCGTGCATGCGCAGGTTCTCCTCGATCGCCGCCTGCAGCAGCGCCGGATCGTCGCCGACCCGCGCCCACAGCGAGGGCTCCGCGAGCAGCGAGAACAGCAGCGAACCCATCAGGCTCGCCGCCGTCTCGTAGCCGGCGAACAGCAGCACGACCAGGTGAGAGATCACCTCGTCGGTCGAGAACGCGTGCTCCCCCTCGCGCGCGCGCAGCAGCGCCGATATCAGGTCGTCGGTCGGCTGCGCGCGGCGGCGCTCGATCAGCGCGGCGTAGTACTGCTGATAGGCGACGAAGCCCGCCGCCGCCGTGATCTTCGCCGCGTGGTCGAGGCTCGGATCGTAGAGCTTGAACCAGTCGTCTTGCCACGCCTTGAGCTGCCTCATGTCCTCGTAGGGCACGCCGACGAGCGCCGAGATCACCCGCATCGGCAGCTTGTAGGCGAAGTCGTGCATCAGCTCGATCGCCTCGGGCCCGGCCGCCAGCCCGGCCGCGAGCTCGCCTGCGAAGCCGCGGATCTGCGGCTCGAGCGCGGCGACCTTCGTCGGCGTGAACGCCCGCGAGAACAGCGCGCGCGCGCGTGTGTGGTCCGGCGGATCGCTGTTGAAGAGCGCCGGCGGCAGCGGGAAGGTCCCGCGCTGCAGCGCCGCGATCAGCTCCGGCTCGAACGGCGCGACCGGGTCCAGGATCCGCGCCGACGAGAACAGCACCGGGTCGCGCAGCACCTGCGCCACCTCGGCGTGCCCGGTCACCAGGTACGCGAAGAAGGCCGGGCTGTAGGCCACCGGCGCCCGCGCGTGCGCCTCGCAGTAGAAGGCCCGCGCCGGATCCTCCTGGTACGCCGGCGAGAAGGGCTGGAACAGGCCGCCGACGGCGAGCCGCGCGGCCTCGGCGTCCTCGGGTGACGGATGTGCGGGTGCTTCGGTCATCGCGCTCTAGCGGTACCAGACTCCGGCGCCCGCGAGCAACCGCCCGCCCGCGCGGACGATCCGCGCGATGATCCGCGCGGACATCCGTCCAGTCACATGTCCTTTTCGCCATGTCCCGAGGGACACCTGCGTCGCTGTCTCACCTGCGGCACGCGGGTGAGCCCGCATCGCACACACGCGCGAAGACGCGGCCTGGTGAGCGGCGCACCGGCTCTGTTACGGTGTTCTGATGCGCCGTACGGGGCGCGCCGCATCATCACCCGAGGAACTCCTGCCATGACCTTTCAAAGCACCCGTCGCGCCTTCTTGCGCAGCAGCGCCGCCGCCGTCCCCGTCCTCGCGTTCAGCCCCTCGGCGAACGCGTGGCTGTCTTGCTCCGACGAGGCGGCCGACGCCATCGCCATCCCCGACCTGGACGGCGTGCTGCTGAGCGGAGCGGCCGAGCGCGCCGCGGCGGCCGACGACTGGGGTCACATCGTCAGCAAGACGCCGCTCGCGGTGCTCGTGCCGGCCTCGATCGCCGACATCTGCGCGGCGATCAAGTTCTGCAACCGGCACTGCATCAAGCTCGCGCCGATGAGCATGGTCGGCAACAGCCACAGCACGCAGGGTCAGTCGCAGGCCGAGTGCGGCCTGGTGATCGACATGTCGGGCCTCGCCGAGATCCACGAGATCAACGCCGCCGACGCCGTCGTCGACGCCGGCCTGCGCTGGTTCGAGCTGCTGCAGCAGACCCTGCCGCTCGGCAAGAGCCCGCCGGTGCTCACCGACCACATCGACCTCAGCGTCGGCGGCACCCTCTCGGTCGGCGGCATCGGCGGGCAGACCCCGCAACATGGCCTCCAGCTCGACAACGTGCTCGAGCTGTGGGTCGTGACCGGCCACGGCGAGCTGCGCGTCTGCTCGCCGACCCAGCGCGCCCCGCTGTTCAACGCGGTGCGCGGCGGCCTCGGCCAGTTCGGCATCATCGTCAAGGCCCGCCTCAAGCTGATCGCCGTCAAGCCGCTCGCGCGCCGCTACAGCGCGGTCTACCCGAACGTCGCGGCCCTGATCGCCGACCAGGTCACGCTGATGAACGAGGGCCGCTTCGACTACGTGGAGGGCCTCGGCCTGCCCCAGCCGGACGACAGCTACGTGCTGCTGCTCGAGGCGGTCAAGTACTTCGACCCGGCCAGCCCGCCCGACGACGCCGCGATGCTGGCCGGCCTGTCCTACATCCCCGGCACCGCGACCCCCGACACCCTGACGCTCTACGACTTCTATAATCGCCTGGCGCCGATCGTCGACTTCACCAAGTTCACCGGCGAGTGGTACCTGCCGCACCCGCTGACCGACTTCTTCGTGCCGCTCAGCGAGGCCGCCGAGTTCATCGAGGCGACGCTCGCCGACACCCCGGCGATCGACATCGGCTACGGCCCGGTGCTGATCTACCCGTTCCCACGCAGCAAGGTCACCGCCCCGTTCGTCCCGCTGGCCGATGAGCCGATCTGCGTGCTGTTCTCGCTGCTGCGCTGGGCGCCCTCCGCCGACCCCGCGGTCGCCGCCGATCTGGTCGCCAAGAACCGCGTCGTCTTCGAGGGGGTGCGCGACATCGGCGGCAAGCGCTACTCGATCGGCAGCGTCGAGCTCAGCTACGCCGACTGGATCGGCCACTTTGGGCCCAAGTGGCCGCTCTTCCTCGCGCAGAAGCTGATCCACGACCCCAAGAACACCCTGACGCCCGGCCAGCGCATCTTCCCCTGGTGATACCGGCGCGGTCCCGCGCGACCGCTGGAACGTGGTCCCCGGCACCCCGGGGGCCGCAGTCTTGAGTATCCTGCTTGCTCGTATGAAACCCGAGTCGCTCATCCCCGACGATGCCCGCGGCGTCATCGAGACTCGCACCGAGCGCTTGTGGCTCCATCCCGCCGGTTACGTGATCGCCGAGGTGAAGCCGGGCCTGGTCGCGGATCTCGACGACGCGATCGAGAACGTCGCCGCCGTCGGCCGGCTCGCCGACGGCATCCCGCGCCCGCTGCTGCTCGACATGCGCGCGCACGCGACCTCGGCGACCCGCGAGTGCCGCGATTATTACGCCGGGTCCGAGGCCCAGGAGGTCAACCTCGCGGCCGCCATGCTGGTGCGCTCGAACGTCAGCCGCGTGATCGGCAACTTCTTCCTCGGGCTCAACAAGACCAGGTTCCCGTTTCGCATGTTTAGCGACCTCGGCGAGGCCGTCGCGTGGCTGCGCGCCGCGATCAAGCCGGACCCGCAATAACACGAGGGTTCGTTGAGTGACTTGACGAGACACCCCGGGGACGACCGGATCGCCGCGCTGCTGCGAGCCGCGGAGACGGCCGCGCCGGAGGACGCCGCGCTGCTGCGGGCCAGCGCCGACGAGCTGCTCGCCATGCGCGGCTACCGGGGCCGCATCGAGCAGCAGATGGGCGACCTGTTCCAGACGATCACCGCCTTCGCGGCGCTGGACTACGACCACCGGATCACCGTCCACGACGACGACGACGACATCACCAACGCGATGGCGATCGGCCTCAACATGATGGGCGAGGAGCTCTCGCACACGATGCGCGCGCTGGTCGGCGCCCGTGACGCGGCGCTGGCCGCCAGCCGGGCCAAGAGCGCCTTCCTGGCCAACATCAGCCACGAGCTGCGGACCCCGCTGAACGCGATCATCGGCTACGCCGAGATCATCCGCGAGGAGCTGATGGAGAACGAGCAGGTCGGCCTCACCCTCGACCTCGATCGCCTGATGATCGCCTCGCGCCACCTGCTGAACCTCATCCAGGACGTCCTCGACATCGCCCGCATCGAGGCCGGACGCCTGGAGGTGCGACCCGAGCCGGTCGACCTGCGCACCCTCATCCGCGAGCTCGCCGGGACCATGGTCCCCTCCGTGAACGCCGCCGACAACGT
>NZ_JACCSO010000677.1 GCF_013812955.1 Nannocystis sp.
GCGCTGTGCTCCGAGGCGGAGCTGCACCGCGCCGTCGTCACGACCGCCATCGCCTCGGGGATCGTGTGTGCGCTGGCGGGCGTGGGCCTCGGCTACCTGCTCGGCCTGCGCGAGGGGAGGGAGTGAACGATGCAATTCTCGATGCTCAACCTGATCGCGGGCCGAAAGCACCAGTTCGGCGCCCTGGTGCTCATGCGCGGCGAGACCTTTTTGGAGACGATCGAGGACGGCGGCATGGCCGTGGTGATCGTCCTGAAGGGCACCGCCACGATCACCCGCCAGCGCCAGGGCGCCCAGGTCGGCCTGCACCTCACGCCGCGGCGCGGCGAACCCGTGTGGCTGACCAGCCCGGGCACGTACTGCGTCGTCGCCAAGGATCACGTCGTCGGCATGCGGATGCTGCGGACGGGCGGTGAACCATGACGACGCTGATCGAGCCGGGCCAGCAGGACGCCGCGGCGACGGCGGGCTATCGCCAGCATCGCCGGATGCTCTGGCAGTTGCTGCGGGTCCACCACGCGGACACGCTCGCCGAGGCCCGTGCCCGCGGCTTCGGCGTGGAGGTCGCGCGCCGGGCCGCCACGCTCTCGATCCGCGGTGAGACGCGCGCGTGGATGTCGGAACTGCTCACCCGCGCCACCGTACCCGCGCTCGCGGCGTTCCTGGCGAGCGGGCGACGATGGGGCCAGTCCGGCGAGCACCTGATGGATCACAGCGAGGCGGTGGTGCAGGTGATCGACGCCAGCTACCCGCTGCCGACCTGGACCACGCTCGATCCGGTGGAGCCCACGCGCGCGCTCGACGAGACGCTGTGGTCGGGCTGGATCTGCGCGTGGCGCGAAGCCTTCCACGTCGCCGCCCGGAGCGCGGCGGCGCCGACAACCCCGGAAGAAGAATCGACGCTGCGACGGTGGGCCCCATGGCTCACCAGCACAGCGGTGATCCTCGCGGCCACGACGATCGTCGTCGCGTCCACGAGGGAGTGAACCACAGCCGCCCAGGAGGCGCGCACGCAGGACTTCGGCCGCCGGCGCGCGTGCTCCTCCGGGCAAGGGAGGGAGAGGAGGAGGTTATGGAAGTCATTTTCGACACCGACATGTTGAAACCAGTCTTGAGCCCGACGATGAAGACCGCCCTGTCGGTCCTCGGCTTGATCGGCAGGAGCCTGGTCGAGGCCAACAAGTGCATGAAGGAACGGGTCGCCGCCGAGGCCGGACAGCCCTCGACGCTCGACGACGTGATGAAGCAGTCGGGGCTCCACATCCCCGGCTTCGAGGAGGCGCTGGCGCAGTTCATGGGCGGCGGCGACGAGGCACGGAAAGTCGCCGCGATGGTCGCCAACACGCCCGACCCGGTGACGTTGCTCAACCGGTTCGCCACCTCCTTCGGGGTCGGGTTCGGCCCCGCGACACCGCCGTCGCCGATCGTCACCCCACCGCCCGCGTCGGCGGCCAACGCTGCGCCGCCCGCCAGCGCGGTCGGGCCGCTCGCTGCGTTCCGGACCGACTTCACCCGCGAAGCCCGTGACGCCGCAAGGGCGGCCCCGCCGTCCTCGGAGCCACCCGGCTTGCCGCTGTTCCGGCCAGACTTCACCCGCGAGGCCCGCGACGCCAGTAACGCCGCGACGGCCCAGCCCGCGACGGCCCGGCCCGCGGCGCCGACGCCTCAGCCCGCGGCGCCGACGCCAACGCTGATCCGGGCGGCCCCGTCGTCGCTGGTCGCCGGGGTCAAGCTCCGGCTCGATGCGCTGTACTGCGAGAAGCAGGCCCACGAGGCGACGGTGGGCGAGCACATCACGCGGCTCGAGGCACGACTCGCTGCGCTCGAGGCCGAGTGGCTTCAACACTGCGACGCGCAGGCCTACGGCGAGGCTCCGAAGGCCGCGGATGTGCCCCCGGCCGAGGGACCCGCATCGGCGCAGGTCGGTGATCGGGTCGCGATCGACGAGCCCGCGTCGGCGCCGGAGGCCCCGAAGGCCGCCGAGGATCCGGCTCCGGTCGACGAGCCCGCGCCGCAGCCTGCGAACACGCCGGCCGACGCGGCGAACGAGCCGGAGCCGCTGCCCACGGCGGCGACGACCGAGGAGGTGGTCCAGGCGTTCGAGCTCATCGACGCGTACGTCGAGCAGGCGCGGGCCGCCGACGAGCAGCAACTCGCGCGCATCGCCGCCCTTGAGCAGGACATCGGCCGGATGGAGGGCCTCGTCCGGCGCGCGCGGGCGGCCCAGGAGGTCACGGCGGCCCATGCCTGAAAACAAGGACATCGCCGTCCTGGCCAAGAAGGTCTACGAGCTGTCGACCCTCACGCCCGCGCAGCTCGAGGCCCGCAAGTGGGAGGCGCTGCTGATCGTGAGCGCCGTCTACAGCGCGGCCACCCCGGACGGTGTAGCGAAGGCGCAAGCGGACCGGGAGGCCCGCTGGGGCGACGCCATCCGCAAGGAGGGCCTGCTGTCGGCGCTGCATCCGAAGTGGCACCTGCGCACCGACGACGGCAAGCCGCCCGTCCTCAAGCACGCCCTCGAGAGCGCCCTCATCAACCCGCACCGCGACCTGCGAACACGCTTCCAGGCGCTCCTGTTCATCCCGCCGGGCGACCGCGAGCCGTTGACCGACCTCGTGCGGGCCCTCGCCGCGGACGCGTTCTCGGGCGCCAAGGGGGAGGCCCGTGACCAGTACCTCGATGTGATGCGGGGCCTCTCCCCGACCTGGTTCAAGGATCCATGGTTGACCGTGCAACCACAGGACGGCCAGTCGCCCCTGGAGATCCTGATCGACAACCAGGGATCGACCCACGATGGCGGCATCTACGACGACCCCTCGGACGACACCGAGTGGGAGAAGATCAAGTTCGGCTGGGCGGACGCCATCCGCACCTGGGACATCAACTTCCTGCGCGACAATCCGCTGGCCCAGCTTTATCTCGGAGTTGAATCGGCCGCCGCCAAGGCGGCCGAGACCGCCGGCGACATCGCATCGGGCGCCAATGAGGCCGCCAAGGGTCTCGCCACGCTGCTCAGGTGGGCCCCCTACGCCGCCGCCGGGATCGCCGTCGTCGGCCTGACGGCGGCCGTCCTGGTGGCGCGACGCTGACGCGATCGCAACCCGCGTGAACAACAACCAACGCGCCCACGCGGCGCACGAGGAGAGGTTCGATGATCATCGCATTTCACAACTTCAAGGGCGGCGTGGGCACCACGACCCTCGTCACACACACCTGCGCGCTCGCCAGGGACTGCGGGCTCGACGTCGTCGGCGTGCCCGTCGACTTCAAGCAGGAGCTCCCGCGCTGGCTCGAGCGAGCGCAGCTCGGGTGCATCGAACTCGACCTGCAGCACGGGCAGACCGATGCGGACTTGATAGTGCTCGATGTCCAGTCGCACAGCGCCCCGCCACTGAACCCTGATGTCTGGATCGTGCCGATCTGCGACGGGCCGTCGAACCGGAGCGCCGCGGAAGTCTCGGATCGGCTGCGCGGCCACCTGATCTGGCTCGGCAACAAGGGCCACGCGCCGATCGTGCCGGCGTTCCTGGCGGACGACGTCGAGCTCGCCTCGCCGATGCCGTACAGCCGGGCCCTCGCCCAGACGGCCGGGCGCCGCGACGTCCTCTGGAACGTCCCCGCGCTGGCCGACAGCGCCGGCGCCCGGGCGCTGCGGGCGTCGCTCCTCGACGTCCTGCGCCGCGCGTACCTGGCGGTCCACGAGACGCTCCCGCCGGGCCTCCTCCCCGGGACCCAGAAGGCCCTGGCGGCCGCCGAGACGCCCAACTCCGTCCACTGAACGCCACACGTCGACCATCCACAGGAGTCGTCCATGTCGCTGCCCAGGCTCGCTGCCCGTCTCGTCCTCGGTTACGTCGGCGCCGTCGAAGGCGCCGCCGCCCTCATCCGCTTCCGCGAACGCACCGCGGCGTTCGAGATGGCGATGGAGCGGGCGTCGGCCCTCGGCCGCCGCCTGGTCGTGATCGGCGACCCCGACGCCGGCCTGCACACGCGCCTGATGCGTGCCTACGGCTGCGGCGACGTGTGCGTCGATCTGAACGGCTGCCCCCGGTGCCCGGTCACCGTCGTCGCCGACATCACCAAGGGGCCGATCGCCGACATCGCCGACGACTCGGCCGTCGTCTTCGTCTCTTGCGTCTTCGAGTACATCGCCGAGCTCGACGTGGCCCTGCGCGAGGTCTCGCGGATCGCCGGCAGCCCGGAGAACCTGTTCGTCGTCACGGTACAGCCGTGGACGCTGACCGCCCGCCTCTACCCGGGCGCCCACTGGCGCGGGACGGTGAGCTCGGCCGCGACGGGCCAGCACGTCGCCATGGAGCGGGTCGGCCTCGAGGAGAAGCTCCTCGTCAGCGGCGCCCTCGGCCTCGCGCTGGCGGCCGCATTCTGGCCGGACAGGCGGCGGTGAGCCATGGCGAACCTCACCACCGAGCAGGCCCTCGAGCTCGCCCGCGCGGAGACCCGGACCCTGAGCGACCAGCTCCGCCAGGCCCGCGCCGAGCTGCACCGCATGGGCATCGCCGATCAGAACCGGGCGCTCGTCTGCGCCGCCGCCGCGGGCGCCGTGGGTCTGCTCGTCGGTGTCGGCGTCGGCCTGAGTGTCCGCAAAAAATAGCGAGCAAAGCTCGCCGGGAGGAGGGGTTTGATGAAGGCAGATCTTGGTCCGGCAAGAAACCGGCGGTCGACCCGGAAAGGCTCCGCCGCAAATTCTCTTCCTTACATTAAGGGTGGCGGCCCGCGTCGACATGTCCCTTCAGACAGACGCAGTGCGATCGACGATGAACACAGTTCGGGCGCCGTGAGTTCCCCCGAGGCGCTCACGCTGCCTCCGCTGATGACTGTCGAGGAGCTGGC
The DNA here is from genome assembly GCF_013812955.1 of Nannocystis sp. Lineage (GTDB taxonomy): Bacteria > Myxococcota_A > Polyangia > Nannocystales > Nannocystaceae > Nannocystis. The sequence goes on from NZ_JACCSO010000677.1 coordinate 4,852, forward strand.
CGTGGTGCTCCAAACGAGCAAAGGCGCCGTGTACGCCAGGCACGCCCGCGGTGGCATCCCGGGGGCCTTGCGTCTCGGCCGGACCTTGCGCTTCGACCGAAGGATCATTGTACACTGGCTCTCGGCGAACAGTACGAGCGCGGGAGATCGATCATGATCAAGCTGCGCCCGTGGAAAGAATCGAAGAATGAATTTGAAGTCGACGTCATCGTCAACAGCGCCCAGGGCCGGACCCTGCGCAGGCGCGTCAAGGCGCCGGTCACCGGCAAGTCGAATGCCGAGCGGTGGGCCAAGAGCCTCGAGCAGGAGCTCCTCGCGCAGCTCCTCGCCCCCGAGCCGGAGCCCGAGAAGCCGCCCGCGCCGACCTTCGAGGAGTTCGCAACGATCTTCCTCGATCTCTGCAAGGCCGATCGCCTCGGGGTCAACACGCTGATGAACTACGACGTCCACCTGCGGCACTACCTCGTGCCGGTGCTCGCGCGCCGGCGCCTCGATCAGATCAAGCCCTCGGACATCACGGCGATCAAGTCGTCGCTGTCCGACAAGTCGCACAACACGATGTGCGAGGTGCTGAAGACGCTGCGGCGCGTGTTCAACCGCGCAGTCATGGCGAAGCTGATCGAGCGCACCCCGGTGGACTTCGACATCCCGCGCCGCAACCACAAGTTGCCCGTCGCCTACGACGAGCGGGAGCAGGCGTTGGTCCTCGCCGCCGCGCAGACGCTCGGGCCCATGTACGTCGCGCTCGTCGTGCTGGGCTTCGACGGCGGCCTGCGTCGAGGGGAGATCCTCGGCCTCCAGTGGTCGGACCTCGACTTCAAGCGAATGATGCTGGCCGTGCGCCACAACATCGTCCGCGGCAAGCTCGACGTCCCCAAGGGCCGGACCGAGGACGAGGTCGGCATCACCCGTCGGCTCGCCGACGCCCTCACGGCGCTCCCGCGCACCGGCCCCTTCGTCTTCGACAACGCGGGGAGCCACTACAAGGACCACAACATCAAGGCGTGGCTCTCGACGATCCTGCGGTACGCGGGCTTGCCCTGGCAGGGCACCCACATCCTCCGCAAGACCTGCGGCACCCGCATCGCCGACAACGGCGGCGGCGTATCGGCCGTCGCCTCGCACCTGCGCCACAAGAGCTTGCAGACCGCGAGCCGCTACATCGACCGCCGCGGCGGTACCTCCCGCGCGCTCAAGGCGCTGGAGAGCTGATGGAGACGCGATTCCACGCGCCTCCAAGCCCCTGTAACCACAAGCATAATTCGTGATCTTTCGAGTGTTTCGAGCAGTGAACCGGAGACCCCATGACCCGCCCTCTCATCAATCTCTGGCTGCTCCTCATCCCGCTCACCCTGCTCGACGCCTGCGCGGTCCGGGAGATCGAAGCCATCCTCGCCAAGTACGACACCTTCGGCGAGACCGACAGCAGCACCGGCGAGCCCTCGACGAGCACCACCGGGACCGGCACCGGCGGCAGCTCGAATGACGCCACGACCGCGGTGCTCGACACCACCAGCACCGGCAGCGGCGAGGCCGGCGTCGACGCGAGCAGCGACAGCGGCAGCGACAGCGGCAGCGACAGCGGCTCGAGCAGCAGCGGCGCCGCGCCGGTGTGCGGCGACGGGGTCGTCGACCCCGGCGAAGAATGCGACGACATGAACGACAACCCGGACGACGGCTGCAAGCTGTGCACGCGCGACCGCCTGGTGTTCGCGACCAGCGAGGAGTACCAGGGCTTCAAGCTCGGCGGGCTGTTCACGGCCGAC
>NZ_JACCSO010000678.1 GCF_013812955.1 Nannocystis sp.
GGCCGGAGCAGGGGCCGGAGCCGAGGCGGCCGCCTCGGGCTTGCCGGGCTTGTCCTGCTTGGCCTCCTTGTCATCCTTGGCCTGCTTGTCGTCCTTGGCATCCTTGTCCGCGGGCGCGGCTTTGGCCTTCGGGAACGCGCCGTAGCTGAACAGCTGCTCGGGGCGCAGCTCGACGACGGTGCCGAACTTCTCGAGCGTCGGCAGGTCGACGCGGCTGCGGTCGCCGATGATGCCGACGATCACCGGCTTGTCGGCGAAGCTGCTGGCGAAGCTGCGCAGCTGGTCCTCGGGGAGCGCGAGGATCTGCTCCCAGTACCAGGGCCGCGGATCGCTGGCCTCGCCGGCGTCGTCCCAGGCGTCGATCCAGAACACGCTCTCGCGCGGGTCGATGCGGCTCGAGCGAAACTCCTGGTCGATCGTGGTGCGGGCGACGGAGATCCGGCCGGCGTCGAGCGGGCGGTCGCGCACCAGCTCGACGTAGGTCTTGAGCGCGTCGGGGGTCTTGTCGACCTGCGTGCCCATGCCGCCGGTGAAGGCCCAGGGGTCGTCGGGGTAGCGGCCCTGGTTGACCGAGCCGAACGCGAAGTAGACCAGGCCCCGGGCCTCGCGCAGCTCCTGGAACAGCAGCGCGTTCATGCCGCCGCCGAGGTAGGTGTTGAGCAGCTGCGCGGCGGGCTTCTTGGCCCGCTCACCCGGTCCGTGGGGCAGCGCGACCGAGATGTACGACTTGGCGACCTCGCGGTGCACGAAGTAGATCGTGGTGCCCTTCGACTTGCGATAGACCTCGGGCGGGCGGCGGCTGAGCTTCTTGTGGGTCTTGCCGATGGCGACGACCTTGGCCGCGTCGGCCGCGGTGCGCGGGCCGTAGTAGAGGGTCTTGTGCTGGTGGTCGAGGAAGCCGCGCAGCAGCTTGCCGAGCGGCTCCGGCCTGGCGGCGGCGATCTGGCTGTTGCTCGGGACCTGCAGGAACTCGCTGCTGCGGTCGTGCTTGGCGTACTCGCCGAGCACCATCCACAGGGTGTCGGGGTCCTCCATGCTGTCCTTGCGGTTGCTGAGGGTGTTGTCGCCGAGCTTGCGCAGGGTCTCGGCGTCGAGCTTCGGCTGGCGCATCCAGCTGTCGAGCAGCTTGAGGGTGGGCTCGAGGTTGGCGTCGATGCCGCTGACGTCGATGGTGCTGGTGTGGGCGCCGCAGGAGAATTCGATCGAGCTGCCGAGGGCGAACAGCTGCTTCTTGAACGCCTCGGCCGAGAGGTCGCCGGCGCCGGACTGATCGAGCAGGTCGAGGGCGTGGCAGAGCATGCGGTCGCGCTTGAAGCCGCGGTTGAAGTCGTAGCGGAGGGCGAAGAGGTCGTTGCGCGGGTTGACGACGGCGATCATCTCCCCGGCGGGCAGGGTCTGGCGCACGTAGTGTTTGCCGGCGGCGAGCCACTCGGGCTCGAGCGCGGGGGCCTTCATCGCGGCGATCTGGGCCCCGAACTTGCTGAAGCGCGCGGGGTCGACGGCGATCGGGGTGATCGTCGGCTTGTCGATCTTGGCCACGGTCGGCTTGCCGGCGCGCAGGTACACGACGCCGAAGCCGGGGCCGAGCTGGGCGTTGGCGACCCGCATCACGTCCTCGCGGGTGACCTCCTTGAAGCGTTGGTCGCGCTCGATCATCTTCGCCCACGGCTGGCGAAAGATGTACGACTCCATCAAGCGCGAGACCCGGCCCTCGTTGCTCTCCTGCTGCAGCTTGCGCTGGATGTCGTTGGCGAGCACGATCGCGTCGATGTCTTGCTGGGTGAAGGCGCCGGACTTGAGCTTGTCGACGGTGCCGAGCAGCAGCTGCTCGACCTCCTCGAGCCTCTGTCCATTTCGCGCGGTGGCGCGCACGGTGAACACGCCCGACTCGAGCATGCTGTAGGCGAAGGCGCCGGCGTCGGGGACCTGCTGGCTGAGCTCGAGGTCGATGTTGAGGAGGCCGGAGGTCTCGTTGTCGAGCAGCCAGTTCATGACCGTCAGCACCGGCTCGTCGGCGTGGGTGTAGGGCACGGTCGACCAGGAGATCGTGACGGTCTGCTCGCCCTCGCCGACGACCTCGGAGGCGACGCGCGTGGTGATCTTCTGGACGGTCGCGGCCGAGGGCTGCTCGAGCGGGCGCGGGGCCCAGGTCCCGAGGGTGCGCTCGAGCACCGGCAAGGCGGTGGCGGCGTCGATGTCACCGGCGAGCAGCACGGCCATGTTGTTGGGCGCGTACCAGCGGTGGAAGTAGTCGATCATGTCCTGATAAGCCGGGCTCTTCAGGTGCTCGCTCGAGCCGATCGTGGTCTGCGTGCCGTAGGGGTGGGTGGGGAACAGCTGGCGCATCATCGCCTCGCTGCCGCGCTCCTCCGGGCTGTCGAGCGAGATGTTCTTCTCCTCGTAGACCGACTCGAGCTCGGTAAAAAAGAGGCGATAGCTGGGGTCCTTGAAGCGCTCGGCCTCGAGCGTGGCCCAGGCCTCGAGGCGGTTGGTCGGCAGGTCGCCGACGTAGACGGTCATGTCGTCGCTGGTGAAGGCGTTGATGCCGTCGATGCCGAGCGTGGTGTAGAGCCGGTCCATCTCGTTGGGCACCGAGTACCTGGCGACCGCCTGGTTCTCCTGGTCGAGCTCGGCGAAGATCTGGGCGCGGCGGGCCGGGTCCTCGGCGCCGCGCAGGTCCTTGTAGAGCTGCCGGACGCGCTCGAGGTGCGGCTTCTCGGCGGCGAAGTCGAGGGTGCCGAGCTCATCGGTGCCCTTGAACAGCATGTGCTCGAGGTAGTGCGCGAGGCCGGTCGAGTTCGGCGGGTCGTTGCGGCTGCCGGTGCGCACGGCCACCCAGGCGGCGACGCGCGGTTTCTGCCGGTCGGTGCTGATGTAGACGGTCAGCCCGTTCTTGAGCCGGTGGATCGTGACGCCCATGCCGTCGCCGGGCAGCGCCGCCGCGAGCGTCGCGGGCAGGTCCGAGGCGGCGAGGATCTCCGCGGGACCGGAGGCCGCCGCCGGAGGGGGCTGGGCGGGGGCGCTGGGCTTGCAGGCGGGGCCGGCGAGCGCGGCGAGGGCGAGGACGAGCGAGGAGCGTGTCATGGGGGGGCCATACGGTAGCCCTGTCGATGCGCCGCGCGATAGAGGCCCGGTGCGACCCGGCGCAGCGTCCGCGCACGGGCAGCGACGCGGGAGCCGGCGGCACGGGCTCGCATGCCCCGGCTCAAATGTTTCGACGCGAATGCCTGGCCCCAAATGCCCCGGCTCACTTGCCGAGTTTGGCCTTCAACTTCTCCAGGCGGCCGTCGGCCTCGCGCACCCCGAGCTCGCGCGCCTTCTGGTAGGCGCTGCGGGCCTCGGTGTACTTGAGGATCTTGAAGAAGGCGTCGCCGAGGCGCAGGTGATAAGCGCCGTTCTTGGGGGCGGCGGCGATCGCCTTCTCGGCGAAGTCGGCGGCGCGCTGGTGAGCACCGCGGTCGAACTCGAGGTCGCTGAGGCCGATCAACGCCGAGGCGTTGCGGTTGTCGTAGCCGAGGGCCTGGTGGAACAGCGACTCGGCCTCCTTGCGGTTGCCGGCGGCGAGGGCGGCCCTCGCGTCCTTGACGAGCTTGTTCGACTGCTTGGTGTCGCGCTTGACGGCGGCGACGGCCGGCCTGCCGGGGTCGACGAAGGGGTCGATCGCCGGGCCGGGCGGCTCGCTGCCGACCGAGGGGCCGACCGCGACCTTGACCTCGTCCTCGGGGCTCTTCTTGCGCACGCGCGGGGCCGAGGGCTTGCTGCTGGTGGCGCGGATCAGGCGGTCGAGCGAGCGCGAGGAGCTGGCCGGGGCGGCGTCGTCGGAGTTGTCAGCGAGGGCCAGCAGCTTCTCCTCGCGCTTGTCCTCGTCCTTCTCGGCGAGGGCGATCAGCGGGGCGGCGGCCCTGATCTCGGCCTCGCTGAAGGTGCCCTGGGCGGCCTTGTCGCGAAACTCGGCGATCATGCCGGGCGTCGCGCCAGCGCGCTCGCGGGCCTGGGTGTTGTCGGGCTCGAAGTTCAGGGCCTGCAGGTAGTAGTCGCGGGCGAACGGCTTGCCGCCGTCCTTCTCCCAGTAGTCGTCGCCGAGGCCGACCAGCGACTCGGCGAACTCGTGGCGCAGCTCGCGGGCCCGCTCTTGCGCGAGCTTCTCGGCCGCGCCTTCCATCTGCTCGAGGTTGATGACCTTGCGGTAGGAGGTCGCGTTGGGGTCGTCGGAGGGCGGGTAGACCCAGTTGGCGCGGGCACCGGCGGCGCGGGCGGCGTTGGTGATGGTGTCGACCTCGGCGCTGGCCTCGACGGTGGGGCCGCGAAACAGCAGCAGCGCGGTCAGGCCGGCCGCGAACAGCGAGCTGCCGGCGGCGATCGCCGGCCACATCCAGCGTCGGCGCGGCCGCGCGAGGCCGTCGACCGCGGGCATGTTGCGCATCAGCTCGTCGCGGCGCTCGACGTCGACGGGGGGCAGGGCGAGGTCGTCCCACACGCTGCGCAGGCCGGCGGCGATCTGGGCCTCGCACAGCGCGGCCTCGAGGTCGTGCATGTCGCGGTAGCGGTTCGCCGGGGTCTTCTCGAGGCAGCGAAGGATCACGGCCTCGACCGCGGGGTGCACGGAGCCGGCCGGACACAGCTGCGAGGGCGGGACCGGCTTGGCCTCGATCTGCGCCTGCAAGATCTCGTCGACCGACTGGGCGACGAAGGGCGGCTTGCCGACCAACAGCTCGTAGGCGGTGCAGCCGAGCGAGTACATGTCGAGGCGACCGTCGAAGGCGACCCCGAGGACCTGCTCGGGGGCCATGTAGTGCGGCGTGCCGGCGGCGCCGGTGTCGGTCTCGCTGTGCATCGTGGCGATGCCGAAGTCGACGACCTTGACGCGATCGGCCCGCGTCTGGTTGGCGCCGGTGCCACCCGCGAGCAGCAAGATGTTGTCGGGCTTGACGTCGCGGTGGATGATCCCGACCTCGTGCGCCGCGGCCAGGCCCTTGCAGACCTGCCGCAAGATCCCGATCATGCGGCCCTGCTCCATCGGACAGCGGTCGAGCTCGGCGTCGAGACCCTGGCCGTTGAGCAGCTCCATCGCGAACATCAGGCGACCGTCGGGCAGCTCGCCGAAGTCGAAGATCTCGACGATGTTCGGCGAGCCGATCCGACTGGCGGCGCGCGCCTCCTCGCGAAACTGGGCCGCCTGCTGCGGATCTTCGCTGGCCTCGATGCGCAGGATCTTCAGCGCGACCCGGCGCTCGATGTCCTCGTGCTCGGCCTCGTAGACGACGCCCATGCCGCCCTCGCCGAGCCAGCGGACCAGCCGATAGCGGGTCCCGGGCACCCGGCGCCCCGGCAACAGGCGCACTTGTTTGCCCTCCGCGGCCATGCCGCCCGCGGGACCGCGGGTGCGCTCGCGCGGGGCCTCGGTACCCCGGTTGGGCGGTGTGCCGCGGCTCGGCGCCACCGGGCGCGTGCCAGCGAGCGGACGGCGGCTGACCTTCGAGTTCTCCTCGGGTCTGGTCTGGGTCCTGCGTGGCTCCTCCGAGGCGTCGTCGAGCTCGACCTCGGTGTCGAAAGACATCGTAAAGGCGGCACGTTCGGGGCCCGGAGGCGCCGGATCGTCGGGGATCAGGTTCGGCTTCTTGGAGGGGGGCATCGAGGGGGCGCGCGGCCCAAGTGTCCGTCGCTGTCGTCATCGCCACAAGTGGCTTTCTCCGGCGGCGCGGCGGACCCGCGGCGATGAAGCCGGGGCGGACGGGCTCGCGCCGCGCGCTCTCGCCCGAGGCGTGCAGATGGCTCACACGTGGCCTGCCAACAGTGTTAGCCTCCGGGGGGTGCGGCCCCCGCTCTGCCCGATCTTCGCGCTCTCGCTGTGTGTCTCGCTCGCCGGAACTCCGGTCGTGCACGCGGCCCAGGAGCCCGCGAGCCAGGAGCAACGGCTGGCGGTGCTGCCCCTGAAGATCGAGGGGCAGACCGACAACGACACGCGCATGCGCTGGACCGCGAGGCTGAGCGAAGGCCTCGCCCGCGGCGAGGCGGCGCTGGTCGATCCGGCGACGGTGACGCCGTTCCTCGAGGGCAACTGCGATCGCCAAAGTTGTTACGACCGGGTCCGGGCCAACAGCGGCGCGAGCCACATCGTGCGCACCACGGTGGTCGCCAAGAACCGCGACTTCCTGCTCAAGCTCGATCTGATCGACGCGAAGACCGGCGCCGTCGTGCTGACCGCGGCCGAGACCTGTGAGATCTGCGGCACCGAGGAGGTCGCCACCCTGCTCGACTCGCAAGGCGCGCTGCTGCAGACGCGGCTGGCGTCGATGGGCACCGGACCGGCGATGCTGGTGCTGACCACCAGCCCCAGCGGCGCGGTGGTCTACGTCGACGGCGAGCCGGTCGGCACCACGCCGATCGAGCGACCCGTGCTCGAGGGCAGCCACCGGATCCGCGTCAACCTGAACGGCTACGTCGCCGAGGAGCGCGAGCTCAGCTTCGTCAACGGCGCGCGCCAGGAGGTGAACCTCGACCTCCAGCGCACGCCCGGCAACCCCAAGACCCGGGCGCTGGGCGCCGTCGGCCTGGCCGGCGGCCTCGCCCTGCTCGGAGCCGGCGTCGCCCTCACGGTCCTCGACGACCGCCCCTACAAGGGCAACTGCAGCGGCGCAAACATCGACGCCGACATGGATTGTAAATTCCTGTTCAACACCGGGCCGCTCGGGGCGGCGATGATCGGCGTCGGGGCGATCCTCGGCACGCTCGGGGCGGTGGCTTTGTATCGGAATCGCGGGCGTAAGCAGGTCGAGGGCAAGCCGAGCGCTCGCTTGATGCCGCGTGGGCTCGGCTTCGCCGGGCAGTTTTAGCGGCCTTCGTGGTGGTGCGGACGCTGTCGCGGTGCGGCGTTTTGCGCCCGCGGCGCTTAGAAGCGGCCGCCGAGGCGCAGGCCGATGAAGCTTGGAGCGAGCGCGGGCGCGAGGGCGTGGCGGGTGCGATGGGGGCGGCGCTTCAGGCCCATGACCAGCAGGGCTGCGCCGCCTCCGAGCAGCAGCGGCGCCAGGATCGTGCCGGCGATCGCCACCGCGTTGTTGCGCTCGCCGTCGGCGTGCAGGTCGGCGCAGTGGCCTTGCAGGCGCTCGAGGTCGCAGGCGTTGATGGGGTCGTCGAAGCGGGTCTCGAGGTATTGACCGCGTGCGGCGCCCGTGGCGGCCAGGGCGACGGCGCCGAGGCCGAGGCCGAGCAGGATGCCGCCGCCGATCGTCAGGCCCTTCCAGGGTTTGGGCGCGGGCACGAGGGTGATGGGCGGCGGGCGCCCGGCCCCCTCCTGGGGCGCGGCCTGCAGCTCGCGGATCGCCACGGCGGCGTCGAGGCGACCACGCAGGTCGGCAAGGATCCGGACGATCTTGGGGTCGAGCGGCGTCTCGGTGCCATACGAGCGGGTGAAGCCCTCGCAGTAGGCATCGAGCGCGGCCACGGCGGCGCCGAGCGGCTCCACCTCGGTCTCGTCGGCGAGGCCGCGGGCGTAGGCGTCGGCGACGTACTGATACACGGCGAGGCGGTGCTCCCGGTGCGCGGTGACCTCCGGGAGGCGCCCGGCGGCGGTGATCCAGAGCTCGACGGCGGCCAGATATTCGCCGCTGTCGAAGCTGGCCTGACCGGCGGTGAAGCCGGCCTCGAAGGCGGCCATCTGCTCGCGGGTGGCCGGCGGGGCCGCGTGGGCGAGCGGCGGGCACAGCAGCGACAGCGCGGCGAGCAGGGCGAACAGGCGGAGGCGCGGGGGCTGCATGGCGAGGTCAGAGCGTCGTCTCGACGCAGTAGACGCGCAGGGCGGCGGCGCAGGGGAGGTTGCAGGCCTGGGTCCAGATGGTGTCGGCGAACGCGAAGTTACCGGACAGGCCCTCGCCCTCGAGCGTGCTCCAATCGCTGCAGTTGTTGCGACTGACCGAACCCGTGGGGGTCGTGCCGGTCCAGACGCCCGAGACGCCGTCGCAGGCCGGGCTGACCGGTTGGGCGAGGCCGTCCTGGGCCTCGACGATCGGGACAGCGAGCGAGCCGTCGAGCAGGTCCGCGGTGTCGGCGGCGATCATCGTGCCCGAGGGCATCATGTACGGGAAGCCGCTGGCGCCGATGCGCGCCGATACGGGGCTGGCGGCGATGCTGAGCCACGCCACGAACTTGCGGCGGGTGTTGAACTTGGTCGCCGCAAGCCCGCTGCACAGCAGATCGGCCGCGGCGATGCTCGAGTTGCCGGGCCCCTTGATGCTCGAGACAAAGATGTACTGGCGCTCGAGCAAGCAGCGCGCGCTGCAGCCGTCCCCGGCGAGCTGATTGTTGTCGTCGCACTCCTCCGCGGCGTCGAGGATCCCGTCGCCGCAGGGGGTCGGCTGGCACGTTAGATCGCAGCCGTCGTCGCCGACCTGGTTGCCGTCGTCGCACAGCTCCGCGGGCTTGCACTGGTCGCAGACGTTCGCGTCGCCGCACATCGCGAGGCTGCAGTCGCTGCGACAGGGCCTGGTGGGGCCGTTGGCCAGGCCGTCATCGCAGGCTTCACCGCCCTGGATCACGCCGTCGCCGCAGGCCTCGTCGCCGGTGGTGCCGGTGACGGTGGTGCCGGGGACGGTGGTGCCGTCGCTGCTCGCGGTGGTGTCGGTGAGGGTGGTGTCGGTGATGGCGGTCGTGCCCGTGCTCTGCGAGGCGTCGCTGGTGCCGGTGATCGTGCCCGTCGCTGTGGTGGTGACGGTCGTCGGCGCGGCGGTGGTGTTCGGATCGCTGTCGGTGCTCGACGTGACGCTGCCGGTCGGCGAGAAGCAGTCAGCCAGCGTCAGCGTGAACGCGCTGGCCAGGACACGTCGATATCCTCGGTGCATGGGGGGACCGGCGGGACGAAGAGGCGAGTGTAACCTACCCGGGCTGCCGCGTAGCTGGCGCTTCGGCGCACAAGCGCGCCCACGTGGGGGTAGAATTCCCGGGCGTTGCGAGCAGGAGCGCGGCTGTGAAGCGAAGACGTCGCAGTCCTCGGCGGCCACTTCCCGCGTGCAGACAGGAGTCGCGTGGTATAGGTACCCCGACGAGCATGCCAGTGGAGGCCAAGGCGGACGCGCTCATCGGCACTTTGCTCGAGGGTCGCTTCCAGATCGAGCGACTCCTCGGCGAGGGTGGCATGGGCCGCGTCTACGTGGCGGACGAGACGCGGCTGCGTCGACGCTGCGCGCTCAAGGTGCTGCTGCCGGAGCTCAGCGAGGACAAGGACTGCGTCGAGAGGTTCCTGCGCGAGGCGCAGGCGATCGCGCAGATCCACCACGAGAACGTGGTCGATATCTATCACCTCGGCGAGGACGCGGGCTCGGGCGTCGTGTTCTTCGCCATGGAGCTGCTGCAGGGCGAGGACCTCGAGACGCGCCTGCTCGACCGCGTGGCCCGTCCGGTGACCTGGGATCAGGTCTGCCACTGGATCGCGCAGGCCGCAGCGGCGGTCGGCGCGGTGCATCAGGCGGGCATGATCCACCGCGACCTCAAGCCCTCCAACATCTTCGTCGCGCGTCGTCGCGACGGTCGCGAGCGCGTCAAGCTCCTCGACTTCGGCATCGCCAAGGCGGTCAATCGCGCCGCGCTCACCGGCGCCGGGGCGGCCCTCGGCACCCCGTATTACATGTCTCCGGAGCAGATCCTCGCGCTGCCGCTCGATCAGCGCAGCGACATCTATTCGCTCGGCGCGGTGTTCTTCGAGGCGCTGGCCGGACGCATGGTGTTTCAGGGCGAGCCGCTGCAGGTCGCTATGCAGCACTGCAACATGGCGGCGCCGCGGGTCCGGGACATCGCGCAGGACGAGATCCCGCCGGAGGTCGATGCGCTGGTGTATCGCATGCTCGCCAAGGAGCCGAGCGCGCGTCCCCAGACGATGGAGGAGATCGAGGACATGCTCCTCAACTTCGCGCCGAGCATTCACAACTCGGGGCTGATCCTCCGCCCGCAGACCCACCCGCTGACGGCGCAGTCGGGCGCGCCGGTCCGCATGGGCGCACGTCGCAGCGCGCCGGTGAGCGCGGCCGGGCCGTCTGCCTCGCCGTCTGCCTCGCCGTTTGCCTCGCCGTCTGCCGATCCGTTTGCCGCCCCCGGTGCCGGCCCCCTGCCGCGGACGCCAGACCCCAACACCTCGCCGCTGGCTCGCACTGCGCTCGCCATCAACGGGCCCAGGCAGGGGTCGACCGTCGAGTTCCACCTCGATGTCGATCCCTCGTCCTCGGCGGTGAACTTCCCCGTGCCGGCCCCGTTGCCCGCGCCGGCGCTGCGTGGTCGCACCCTGGCGATCATCTTCGGCGCGGTCGCCCTCGCGTTCGTCGCGGCAATCATGACCCTGTTCGTGCTCCCCCGCGGGGATCCGCCGGCGGTCGTGGGCGAGCTGGCACCGTCGCCGGTCGAGCCGCCCAGGACGTCGCAGGTGCCCGTGGTGCACGTGGAGCCGGTGGTGGAGCCCGTGGTGACGCCGCCAGAGCCGGAGCCGCCGGAGCCGGAGCCGCCGGCGGTCGAGCCGGATCCGGGGGGCAAGCCGGCGCCGGTGGTCAAGCCGCGCAAGCCGGACCGCAGCGGCCCGATGAAGCTCATCCTTCGGAAGGCGACGGCGTGTCGCAAGTCGGCCAAGGCGCTGCGTGGGCCGAAGATCACGATCGACTACGCGATCAGCCGCGACGGCCACGTCAACCGGGCGGTGCCCTCGACCCAGGACGCGCTCGGCAAGTGCCTCGCGGCGGCGGTCAAGGGCACCAAGTTCCCGCCGCTCCCGGAGCTCAAGCTGGGCCTGCGGGTCGACCTGTAGCGGAGCCTGAAGCGCCGTCGATTTTGTGAGCGAAGTCGCGCTGTGCCCGGGCCCGGGGGCCCAGCGGCTGGCGTAGCGTCACCGGGTGCTGCGTTGGCTCTGCATCTCGCTGGCGCTGGTCGCCTGCCAGCCGGTCGGCAGCGGCGACGGGGGCCTGATGCTGGTCTCGGACACGGCGCAGGTCGGCCCGCCGCCGGCTTGCAACGCGGCGCCGACGACGGGCGAGGGAGCGACGACCGGCGAGGGAGCGACGACCGGCGCGGAGCCGACGACGGACGCGAGCACCGACGCGGCGCAAGCTGCGGGCGCGATGGGGCTGTCCTTTTGGACAGGCTCGGCGGTCGAGGCGAAGCTGTCCTCCCGGCCAGATCCGACCGCCGCCTCGGACCCGGGCACCAGCTACTGCGCGCAGTTCACCAACGCGGCCACCTGCGACGGCACGCTGCGCAAGGACGGCGATCAGGTGATCGGGGAGTGTCGCTGGTGGCAGGTGGTGCCGGTGGTGCCGGGCGGCTGCGAGGCGACCACGCTCTACGACACCTGCGTGCATGTGCCGGTCAAGCCGGGGGCCTGCGAGGCGCCGGGCTCGTGCGGGCAGATCGGGCTCGGGGTCTACGGGCGCACCGGCTGCGACGGCACGATCGAGATCATCGTGGTGCCGCCGGGGCAGGCGTTCTGCGCGGCGCCGACGGACTGGCCGCTGTGCTGGCCGCGCGACGACGCCGACGTGGCGCCCGAGTGCACGTGCATCGGTAGTTAATTGGGACTCGTCAGTCGGCGATCAGCGAGTGGCCGGTGGTGCCGGTGATCGTGACCTCGATGGTGGTGCCGGGCAGGCCGGTGCCGAGCGGCAGCAGCACGGTGTGGAAGCTCGGCGTGCGGCCGATCTGGCGGTCACCGCGGCGCGAGAGGCCGGAGATCAGCACCTGCTCGCGACGGCCGACGCGGGCCTGGTGCGAGGCGCGGGTGTGCAGCTCCTGCAGGTCGATGACCTCTTGCAGGCGTCGGCCCTTGACGTCGCCGGGCACGTCGTCGCTGAGCTTGCGCGCGGCGTAGGTGATGCCGCGGTCGCTGTAGCGGAACATGAAGGCCTGGTCGAAGCGGACCTCGTGCATCAGCGACAGGGTGTCCCGGTGGTCGGCCTCGGTCTCGCCGCAGAAGCCGACCATGAGGTCGGTGGAGATGGCGAGGTCGGGCATCGCGGCGCGAAGCTTGACGACCAGGGTCAGCAGCTCGGCGCGGGTGTAGCCGCGCTTCATGGCGGTGAGCATCGGGTCGGAGCCGGACTGCGCGGGCAGGTGCACGTAGGGGCAGATCTTCGGCTCGGCGCCCATGACCTCGATCAGCTCGTCGCTGAAGTCGACCGGGTAGGGGCTGGTGAAGCGGATGCGCTCGATGCCGTCGACCTGGACCAGCGCGCGCAGCAAGGCGGCGAAGGACACGTCCTCCCAGGCGTAGGAGTTGACGGTCTGGCCGAGCAGCACGATCTCCTTGTAGCCGCGCCCGGCGAGCTGATGGGCGGCGCGCAGGACCTCGCGCGGGGCCACGCCGCGCTCGCGGCCGCGGGTGTAGGGGACGACACAGAAGGTGCAGAACTTGTCGCAGCCGCGCTGGATCGAGATCTGGCCGCTGACGCCGTCGTCCTCGGGCACGCCGTCGAGGCCGTCGTAGGTCTCGTTCTTGTCGAGCTGGACGTCGATGACGCGCTCGCCCTCGCGGGCGCGGTCGACGAGGTCGCCGATCCGGCGGTAACTGTCGGGGCCGGCGACCAGGCCGATGTGCGGCGCGTGCTGCTGGACCTTGTCGCGCAGGTGCTCGGCCATGCAGCCGGTGATGCCGAAGACCAGGCCCGGGCGCTGCTTGCGGTGGCGCAGCAGCTGGCTGGTGCGCCCGTAGACGCGCTCCTCGGCCTTTTCCCGCACGGCGCAGGTGTTGAGCAGGATGACGTCGGCCGCGGCGGGATCGGCGACGCGCACGTAGCCGCTGGCGCGCAGCTGGCCCATGATGACCGCCGAGTCGGCCTCGTTCATCTGGCAGCCGAGGGTCTCGAGGTAGACGCGCGGGGCCCCTGGGATCGCGTCGGCGATCTCGGCCGTATCGGCGATCCCGGTCGAGGCGGGAGGCTCGGGCGCTGCGCCCTGGGTGGGCCGGATCTGGACGAGCCTGGACATGGGGGCGGGATCCTACGCGATCTCGCTCCTGCAGGCCGGAGTACCTCGACGCCGAGATGTCGGGGTCGGCGCGGGCGCTTGCTCACGATCCGGCGGGGGAGCGCATGCATGCGCTGGCATTTCGCGCGGCATCGGGCGTAAGATCCCGCGCGGTCGGCCGCAGGGTCGGCCTGCGCCGACAGGCGCCGATTCAGGAGCATCCATGTCTCGCCTCGTCCCCCTCTTCTTGAGTGTCGTCTGCCTCTCTCTCGCGCCCGCCTGTAACAACAAGCCGGCGGAGCCGACCAAGGCCGACGCCAAGAACGTCAACACGATCCCCGACACCAAGGCCGCCGCCGCCCCCGCCGGTGAGCTCGGCGCGCTGCCCGACCCGGTCGCGCTGGTGAACGGCAAGCCGGTCACGCTCGACGAGTTCAAGTCGATCTACGACCTCAAGATCCAGAAGTACGCCGAGCGCGGCCGCGAGATCCCGCCGTCCGCCGATCGCCGCTACCGCAAGTCGATCACCGAGCGCCTCGTCTACCAGGAGGTGCTGCGCCAGGAGGCCGAGGCCAAGGCCGTGAAGCACAACGAGGCCGAGCTGGCCGAGCGCGAGACCCAGCAGAAGCAGGGCATCAAGGATTGGGACAAGCACCTGATCCGCCGCGGCGAGACCGAGAAGAGCCTGCGCGACATGTACGTCGCGGAGCTGGTCGAGAAGCAGCTGCTGGAGCTCGGCGGCAAGCTCAAGGTCACCGATGCCGAGGTCGACGAGGAGTACGAGAAGATCAAGCCGAACTACAAGTCGGACGCCGAGCGCGTGCACGCCTCGCACATCTTGATCCCGATCGGCCCGCAGAACGAGGCGACCGCGGGCACCGAGAAGCCGCCCGAGCCCTCCGAGGACGACAAGAAGAAGTGGACGCAGGAGGCCGTGGCGAAGGCCGAGGAGCTCTACAAGAAGGCGACCGCGCCGGGCGCCGACTTCGCCCAGCTCGCCAAGGAGAACTCGATCGGGCCCAGCGCCGACAAGGGCGGCGACCTCGGCGTGTTCACCAAGGACCGCATGGTCGAGGAGTTCAGCGCCGTCGCCTTCAAGCTCAAGCCGGGCGAGATCTCGAAGCCGGTGGAGACCAAGTTCGGCGTCCACATCATCAAGATGATCGACAAGTATCCGCCCGGTGACCTGCCCAAGGAGGCGCTGATCGACCAGATCCGCGAGCGCCTCGAGCAGCGCAAGCTGCACCAGGGCCGCCGCGAGCTGAAGGACGAGCTGCTCGCCCGCTACAAGGTCGAGAACAAGATGGAGGAGGCCCTCGGCCCCGACCCGCGGGCCGCCAAGCGCCCCGCCGGTCGCACGATCCAGCCGATCGTGCCGGGCGGGCTCCCGGCCGACCACCCGCCGATCGGCGACGGCTCGGTGCCGCCGGCCAATGGCCCGGTGCCGACCGAGAAGGGCGGGCCCGTCCAGGCTCCTCTTGACGATGGCGCGCCGGCCGGCAACGCCGACGGCGAGTGACGCGGCGCGCCGCCTGAAGCGGTGAAGTGATGCGGCCGGGCAAACGAGTGCCTGGCCGCTTCGCGTTCGAGCGGTCGGTGTCTCAGCGGATGTAGAGGCCGAGGCTCAGCGCCATGGTGTGCAGCCAGTTCTCGGCGTAGCCGTCCTTGCCGGGCTGCGGGGTGCTGTCGGTGCCCCGGGCGCCGCCGCCGACGTAGCGGATGTTGACGAAGACATCGCCGGCGCGCGGCACCTTGAAGCCGGCGCGCAGCGAGGCGTCGAGCAGGGCGCCCTCGAAGTAGTCGCGGGTGCCGCTGATGACCTTGCCGCGGATGTACGCGCCGTCGATCTCGGCGCCGAGCCAGAAGCCCTGGCCGCGCCTGGGGGTCCAGCGCCCGCGGAGCTTGAGCAGCGGCACGACGCCGATGTTGCGGTTGCTCGTCAGCTGCTCGCCGTCGCGGGCGGCGAAGTCGATGGTGGCGTTGCGGATCTGCAGGGCGAGGCCGAAGCCGAGCTCCTGCTCGGGGTCCTTCAGGAAGTCGTACATGTACCCGAAGCGGTAGAAGCCGAAGTCGTACTTGAAGTCCATCGGCGTGCCGCTGGCGAACACGGTCTTGTCGACCACGATGTCGCGCTCGAGCGTGTTGCTCGACTTCAACTTGAGCGGCTGGATCAGGAAGATCAGGCTGTGGCGCTGCTTGATCGCGAACTCGCCGGTGAAGCGGAAGAACGGGAACAGCACGTCCTGGCCGCCCTCCTTGCGAAGATCGAGGTAGCTGCCGTCCTGGCCGAACTGGATGTCGTGTTTGAGCACGCCGACGAAGCCGAGCTCGGCCGTGGCCTTGAGCGCGTACCAGCGATCGGGCGGGTTCAGGCGCCAGCCGCCGTCCTGGGCGGGTGGGGCGACCGGCGAGGCGGCGGAGGTGGCGGTGGTGGCGGTGGTGCTCGGCTTGCCCTGGCCGGCGGGCGGCACGTGCACGCCGTAGCGGGCCTCGACGCTGGCGGCAGCGGGCTCGGCCGTGGCTGCCCGGGTCTCGTCCGGTGAGGTGGTGGCGGGTGGATCGCCCGGGGCGAGGGCGAGGGCGAAGAGGACCGGACAGGTCAGCATGCGCGCGCAAGCTGACCGGGGTCGGCGGGTCCTTCAAGCAAATGCCCGGTCCGGGCGCCTCGACGGGGCCCTGGTCCCCCGCGCAGACCCGGCGGACGCGGGCGAGGTCGGGCAGTTGGCGGTGGACCTTCGGCCGGACATCGGGATAATCGCGGGTATGAGCGAACAAGGCGCAGCGCCGGGCCCACAGGCCACATCACAGGCGGGCGGGGCCGGGGTGCCCGGGGTGCCCGGGGTGGTCGGCGTGGTCGGCGTGGTCGGCGTGATCATGGGCAGCAAGTCCGACTGGGAGACGATGCGCCACGCCGCCGAGACGCTGGCCGCGTTCGGCGTCGCCCACGAGTGCCGCGTGGTCTCGGCCCATCGCACGCCGCTGTGGCTGGCCGAGTACGCGCAGACGGCTGAGAGCCGCGGGCTCGAGGTCATCGTCGCGGGCGCGGGCGGAGCGGCACACCTGCCCGGCATGGTCGCGGCCGAGACGGTGCTGCCGGTGCTCGGGGTGCCGGTCCAGACCAGCGCGCTCGGGGGCATGGACTCGCTGCTGTCGATCGTGCAGATGCCGCGCGGGGTGCCGGTCGGGACGCTGGCGATCGGGGTCGCCGGGGCGGTCAACGACGCGTTGCTGGCGATCCGCATCCTGGCGGCGACCCGGCCCGCGCTGCGTGAGGCGCTGCGTGTCTACGCCGAGCGCCGCGCCGACGAGGTCCTGCGTGAGACTTTGCCATGACCCGCTGTAAACCAGTCCTCCCGGGCGCGAGCATCGGGGTGCTCGGCAGCGGCCAGCTCGGCCGCATGTTCGCGATCGCGGCCCGCCGCATGGGCTACCGCGTGCACACCTTCTCGCCGGCCGAGGACACGCCGACGGGTCAGGTCGCGGACGTCGAGATCCGCCGCGACTACGAGGACCTCGACGCCGTGACGGCCTTCGCGGCGGCGGTCGAGGTCGTGACCTTCGAATTCGAGAACGTGCCGGCCGCGACCGCCCAGGCGGCCGAACGCGCGGCCCCGGTGCGGCCCAGCGGCGAGGTGCTGCACGTGACGCAGCACCGCCTGCGCGAGAAGACCTATCTCTCGGGACATGGCTTTCCGGTCACCCCGTTTCGCGCCGTGCGCTCGCTGGCGGAGCTCGAGGCCGGCCTGGCGGCGCTCGGCTGCCCGGCGCTGCTGAAGACGGCGGGCTGGGGCTACGACGGCAAGGGCCAGGTGCGGGTGTACACGCCGGGCGACGCGGCCGCGGCCTGGGCCCAGCTCGGCGGGCAGGAGGCGGTGCTCGAGGCCTTCGTGGCCTTCGAGCGCGAGGTCTCGATGGTGGCGGCGCGCGGTCACGACGGGCAGCTGGTCGACTTCGGCGTGATCGAGAACCACCACGTCGGGGGCATCCTCGACTACTCGCTGGCGCCAGCGCGCGTCAGCCCGGCCACCGAGCGTCAGGCGCGGGAGATCACGCGCGCGGTGCTCGAGGCGCTCGAGGTGGTCGGCGTGCTCTGCGTCGAGTTCTTCGTGCTGCCCGGCGGCGGCCTGCTGATCAACGAGCTCGCACCGCGCCCGCACAACTCGGGTCACCTGACCTTCGATGCATGTCTCACCAGCCAGTTCGAGCAGCAGCTGCGCGCGGTGTGTGGTCTGCCGCTGGGGGCCACCGACCTGCTGAGGCCGGCGGCGATGGCCAACCTGCTCGGCGACATCTGGTCGACCGGCACGCCCGACTGGCAGCAGGCGCTGGCGCTGCCGAACATCAAGCTGCACCTCTACGGCAAGGACGAGGCCCGTCCGGGCCGCAAGATGGGCCACCTGACGGCGATCGCCGGCGACGCCGAGCACGCGACCGCGCAGGTGCTGGCCGCGCGCACGCGCCTCGGCGCGCGCACGTCGATCACCTGAGCCGTGGGCCGCGTCGTGGCCGGGGCTGGGGTATGGTGGGCGCGATGACCGACGAGATCCTCGCCGCCAACCGGCGCTTCTACGAGGCCTTTGCGAGCGCCGACCTCGGGTTGATGGACGACGTGTGGGCCCGCGAGGCGCCGGTCAGCTGCGTGCACCCGGGCTGGGCGGCGCTGCTCGAGCGCGAGGAGATCATGCTCAGCTGGCGGGCGATCCTCGCCGGCGAGGCGCCGACCGAGCTGGCGCTCGGCTCGGCCTCGGCGCACGGCGGCGTCGACATGGCGTACGTGGTGTGCACGGAGACGATCGGCGAGGCGACGCTGGTCGCCACGAACGTGTTCGTGCGCGAGGGCGAGGACTGGAAGTTGGTGCATCACCAGGCCGGGCCGGTGGTCCGGCGGGTGCGCAAGGAGCCCGAGGCGAAGCCCAGAATGTCCAACTGAGGGTTTGCCCAGGTCTGTGGTCGGCTGCGCGGACCTGCGCGTGTCCAGGTGGACCGGGGCTGAAGACGGGAAAGCTGGTAAAACGGTGCGGCTCCGGCCCCCGTTCATCATGCGCTCATCTGCCTCGATCCTTCTGTTCGCCTCGCTGGCCCTGTTCGCCGGCGAGGTGCGTGCCCATATCCTCCTGACCTCGCCGCAGCCGCGGACCGAGTCGCAGAAGCAGGGCCCCTGCGGCGCCGGAGCGGCGGACCCGCGCGGGCCGACGGTGGCGACCTTCATGCCCGGTGAGACGATCACCGTGACCTGGAACGAGTTCATCAACCATCCGGGACACTTTCGCATCTCGCTCGATGAGGACGGGCAGGACGACTTCTTCGAACCCAAGGGCTTCGACGACGTATCGGGCGGACCCGGCGTGCTCATCGATGGCATCGCCCACGAGGACGACGGCGAGTACTCGGTGCAGGTCGAGCTGCCCGACGTGGAGTGCGACAACTGCGTGCTGCAGATCATCCAGATGATGAGCGACAAGCCGCCCTACGGCGACGGCAACGACCTCTACTATCAATGCTCCGACATCGCGATCGTGGGCAACGAGGGCAGCACCAGCGGTGAGACCAGCACCACGGGCGGATCGGCGACCACCGGCGAACCGGGCAGCACCGCCGGCGAGTCGGATGAGGGCGGCGGGACCGCGAAGCCCGACACCAGCGCGAGCGAGAGCGGATCGGCGACCACCGGCGAGCAGCCGACGACTGGCGCGGCCGGGTCGAGCACGGGCGCGGCCACGGGCGGCAGCGTCACCGACGGCACCGGCGACGCGACCACCGATGGCGGCGACAAGGACAGCGGCTGCGGCTGCCGCAGCAGCGACGCGGGCGGGCTCGGCTGGCTGACGGCGGGGCTGCTGCTGCCGCTGCTGCGGCGACGCCGGCGCTGAGGCGCGGCGGGAGAGCTGTCCCTCGGGACAGATGAGCTGTCCCTCGGGACAGCTGCCTGACGACCAGCAGGTCCGCTTGATGGGGGCACCAACAAACGCTGCCAACGGCGCGGGGCGACGCTGGCAGCGTGGGGACGATCGCGGCCGTGCCGGGCGGCTTCAGAAGCGCAGGGCGAGGCCGGCGGTCCAGGTGCCGTGAGCCGTGCGGTTCATCGCCGGCACCATGGCGTGGCCATTTTTCCACTTCTGATATTTGCTGAGCTTGACGGCGCCGACGGCCAGCAACGGGACGCCGACGGCGAGGAAGATGACGCCGAAGCTGATCACCACGATCGAGGCGCCCTTGCCCAGGGTCGCACCGGCGGCGACGAGACCGTCGTCGGTCTGCTTTTGGATCCTGTTGAACTGAATGAGCCGAATGACGCCGAGGGTCGTGATCGGGAGGCCGAGGGCGCCGGTGATGATGGCGCCGGGGATCAGCATGCCGAGGCCCCTCGACGGCTCGGGGCCGACAGGGGTGGGCGCGGGCGCGGGCGCGGGCG
>NZ_JACCSO010000687.1 GCF_013812955.1 Nannocystis sp.
GCGCTGTGCGCCCGGGCCGACGCCGAGCTGACGATACCGATCGCCCCCGAGGTCGACTCGCTCGGGGTCGCGGCCGCCACCGCCATCCTCCTGCACGCGCTGACCAGCCCGCGCGCGCCGCCAGCGAGTGGTATATGAAGCGCCAGCTTCGCCGCCGGAAATTGACCGCATGCCGCACTCCACAATCGATCTCACTGGCCGCCACGTCGTTCTGACCGGCGGAGCAGGCGCCCTCGGCACCGCCGTCGTCGCCCGCTTCCTCGCCGCCGGCGCCACCTGCCACGTCCCCACCCTCGACGACGGCCCGCGCTCGCTCGGCCTGCCCGGCGTCCGCTACCTGCCCCGCGTCAACCTCGCCGACGAGGCGGCCGTCGCCGCCGTCTACGCCGACATCCCGGAGCTCTGGGCCTCGGTGCACCTCGCCGGCGGCTTCTCGTTCGCAACCCTCGCCGACACCACCCCCGCGACCGCGCGCGCCCAGTTCGAGATGAACGCGATCACCTGCCTGCTGTGCTGCCGCGCCGCGGTCCAGCGCATGCGCGCCCGCGTGCGCGCCCAGCCCGACGAGCCCGGCGGCCGCATCGTCAACGTCGGCTCGCGCGCCGTGCGAAACCCGTCCTCCGGCCTCTCCGCCTACGCGATGGCCAAGGCCGCCGTGCACGCCCTCACCCTCGAGCTCGCCGAGGAGCTGCGCCAGGAGCAGATCCTCGTCAACGCGGTGCTGCCCTCGATCATCGACACCCCGTTCAACCGCGCCAGCATGCCGCACGCCGACTTCGAGCGCTGGGCCAAGCCCGCCGACATCGCCGAGACCCTGCTGTTCCTCGCCAGCCCCAGCAACGCCGTCACCACCGGCGCCCTCGTCCCCGTCTACGGCCGTACCGCTGGTTAACCCGGTCGCTCTCCATGGCCCTGGACGACCGCGAGATCGCCCGCCTGCTCGCCGACCCCAGCAAACGGATCGTCGGCCCGCTGCGCTGGACCGACGACGAGGACCTGTCCTGCGGCCTCGAGTTCTCCGCCGAGCTGCGCGCGACCAGCGGTGAGTCCCTGCTGGTCCGCGGCCAGCGCTGTGACCCCGCCGGCTCCCTGCGCTTCTCCCTGATCCTTCGCGGCGTCGGTCGCATCGCCTCCCTCGACCTCGGCCACCCCCACCAGGGCCCCGACGGTCGCCGCTGCACCGGCCTCCACTTCCACCGCTGGAGCCCCCCCTTCCGCGACCACCTCGCCGCCCCCCTCACGCTTCCAGATGGCCTCGATAAAGACCCCGTACACCGCGCCTGGCAGCTGTTCTGCCGCCTGACCCGGATCGAGCACGACGACGCCCTCGCCGACCCGCCCCCGCGCCAGGAGCTGCTCCTGTGAGCGCGAACGACCCGCCCGAAGCGCCATCCTCACCTGACTCTTCGGACATATCCGACCGGTCCGAAGCCCCAGCATCACCTGTCCCTTCGGACATCCCTGCTCTGCTCGAATCACCCGCACAACCTGACCCTTCGGACCTCCCCAGATCCGCCCCGGATCTACTGGCCGGCCTCGCCGCCCCGCTGTTCCAGGCCGAGGAGTGCGGCCCGCGCCTGCGCATCGTCACCCCCTTCGCCCTCCCGGACGGCGACCTGCTCGTCGTCTTCGTGCTGCGCCACAGCGACCCGCCGCTGCTCGGCGACCTCGGCGAGACCCTGCGCTGGTTACGGTCCCACACCAGCGCCGCCCGCCGCAGCGAGGGCCTCCAGCAGCGCATCCTCGACATCTGCACCGGCCTCGGCGTCGAGCTCGAGCGCGGCGAGCTGCGCACCCACACGCGTCCGGACGAGCCCCTCGCCCTCGCGCTCGTACGCCTCGCCCAGACCTGCCTGCGGGTCGCCGAATTATGGCGCAGCTTCCGACCCCGCCCCGCCTCCGCCCTGCTCGACGAGATCGACGCCGGCCTGCGCAGCGGGCTCACGGTGCGCCCGCTGAGCATCAACCGCGGCGAACGCATCGCCGGCATCTCCGCGACCACCTGGAGCGTGGACTTTCGGGTCCGCACCCCCGCCCGCCACACCCTCCTGTTCGTGCTCGCCAGTGAGCGCCGCGAGCACGCCCGCAAGCTCGCCGAGCACGTGGTCGCCGCCTGCACCGACCTCGCCCATCTCCGCAAGCTGCGCCGCACACCCGTGCAATTCATCGCCGTCTTCGACGACCGCGGCGAGGCCTGGAGCGACGCCGAGGCCCGCCTGGTCGCCCCCTTCGCCACCCCGTGCAAATGGAGCGAGCGCGCCACCTGGATACCCCTGCTCGCCACCCCCCTCGATACCCTCGAGGAAGACTACGACGATAACGACGACGACGAGCCCGACGACGAGCCCGACCCCGAAACGGACGACCACGAAACGGACGACCACGAGACGGACGACCCCCCGCCATCAGATGGATCGGAAGAAGATCCCGAACCACCGGCGCAGGACATGGAGGACGATTAGCCCGTGCACGCCCGCCCCGCTCGCCCCACCGACTACCCTGACTTCGTGCGTCTGTTCCCCGAGCTCGGCGTCGACGACCCGGTCCCGGAGCTCGCCGCCTGGTCCGCAAATCAGGCTCGGACCACCCTCGTCCACGAGCACGACGGGGAGGTCATCGCCTACACCTACTTCCAGGTCCTGCACGAGCTCGCCTACGTCCGCAACGTCGTCGTCGACCCCGGCTTTCGCGGCCAGGGCCGCGGCTATGAGGTCATGCGCGCCCTCGCCTCACACCTGCGCGGCCTCGGTTGCCGGCGCTGGTGCCTCAACGTCGAGCTGGGCAACGAGCCCGCGCTGCGGCTGTACCGCGGCCTCGGCATGCACACCGTCTACCCCGCCGCGGCCCTGCGCTTCGAGTGGGACCTGGTCGATCGCCTGCCCGATGCTGACATGGCCCTTGAGACATGTCCGATAGATCCAGCCGAGGATGATGCGATCGAGGCCGCCTTCGCGCTCCCGGCTGGCCAGCTCGCCGAGCTGCGCGCGCGACCGGCCCAGCTCCTCCTGCGCCTTCGCGACCCCGCCGACCCCGCCGACCTCGGCCTCGGCTTCGCCGCCTTCGCGCCGCACTTCCCGGTCGCCTTCCCGTTTCGTGTCGCCCGGCCGGCGCTCGCGGGGCCGCTGCTGCGAGCCCTGCGCGCGCACGCGCTGCCCGGCAACATCATGAATCTCGCCGTCGAGGACGACCAGCCGCTGACCGCCCGCTTGCTCACCGCGGGCGCCCGCCTGCGCATGGAGCTGCTGTTCCTGCGCGGCGAGCTGCGATGATGCGGCGGATGCGGGCGGACGATCAGGCTCAGGGAGCCGTCGGGGCCGCCCCGAGCGAGACCATGAAGCGGGTGTGCAGGCTGCGGGCGTCGGCGCCCGCCGGGGCCGGCTCCTTATCAAAAGACACCTCGCCGCGCAGCCCGGTGAGGCGCTGCATCAGCTGCTCGACCGGCGAGCCGGGGATCGGCAGCGGCACGTGGGTCGGGGCGAGCGTCGTGCCGAGCACCGGGTCGCCCGCGCCGCTCGGTCCGAGGATGAACGCCGTCGTCCCGTGCGCCGTCACCGGCACGAAGCCGAGGTAGTTGACGGCCAGCTGCGTGAACGCCTTCGGGTCGGACTGGACCGAAGGATCACCGCGGAGAAGGATCTCGGCCGAGCGGCGGGCGCTCGCCTGCGCGTCGTTGGCCTGGCCCTGGATCGCCCACAGCAGCGAGGTCCACAGCGGCGCGCCGACGGCCGAGTGGGCCTCGAACACGAACTGCGCCTCGCCCTGCTCGCCGGCCTTCGGCAGCTTGCCGCCTAGCATGCGGTCCGCGACCGCCTCGAGCGTCGGCAGATCCAGCGACAGCGCGATCGCCTGTCCGGTCTGCACGTAATACAGGGCGACCGCGTCGGCGATCTCGCGGTTGGGCAGCATCGGCATGGTCTTGCTCATGCCCACGCGCACGATCGGGAGGTCGCGGTACTTCTTGAACTCGCCCCACTCGACCCAGCCCGGGGCCACCCCGTCGACCTTCGTGCGGATCGCCGCCAGCGTCGCCACCAGCATCGCCGGGTTGTTGATCGCCGCCGCCGCGAACATCGGGAACTTGCCGACCTTGCGCCACAGCTCGACGTCGTCGAACTCGTTGCCCGTCGGCTTCGGCAGCGCCAGCTGCACCTTGTCGTCGAACCGCGACAGCAGCTCGACCAGCGTCGCGCGGTCCTCGATCCCGAGCATCACCCAGTCGCCGAGCCAGCCGAGGCCGGCCTCCTTGCCGACCATCATGCCCATCATCCCGTCGAGGTCGCTACGCAGGCCGGCGTCCTTGCCGACCGCCCACACCGCCTGCAGGCCAGAATCAATGACCGACACCTGCGCCCGCGTGGTGCCGACGATGCGCTCGATCTCGCTGTAATCCGTCGCCGAGATCAGCGGCAAGATCCGGACATCGAGCGTGGCCTTCGCGGCCCCGCCCTCGCCCTCGACGTCGAGGCGCATCGCCACCGGGTCGATGAACTGGCGCCAGTACTGCTGATAGCCGGTGACGAAGTTCTGATAGGCGCTCTGCTCCGCCTCGCTGACCTTCGTCACCGCCGGCAGGTCGATCAGCGGCGTCAGGGCCGAGGGCCGGCCCCACATCGAGCTCGCCCCGCGACCCGGCGCGAACGCGATCGGGGTGCCATCGGGATGCTTGAGCTCCTCGACGCCGAGCAGCCCGCTGGCGATCAGCGCCTCGCTGCTCGCCGGCGCCTGGCCGAACAGCCAGCCGTGCAGCAGCGCCGCATAGCCCGGGGTCAGCAGGTCGGCGAGCGCCTGCTGCCGGCGCGCCGCCTGCAGCTTCTGCTGCGGTCCGACCACCGCGCCGATGAACTTGTCGCTCAGGAATGCGAAGCCCGGGTGGGCCCCGGGGTCGCGCGCCAGCATGTACTTGAGGTCAGGCTCGTCGCCGAGGCGAGCCGTGCGGCTCTGGATCGCGTCGAGCACCCGCTCGATCGCGCGCGGGCTGTTCGACACCAGCGCGAGCTCGCCGACCTGGGCCCGCTGTTGAGTGACAGCGCCGGTCGGGTCGCGGTTCTCGGTGATCGTCACGCCGTGGTGGACGCGGGTCGCGGTGATGATGCCGGGCACCTCGGCCTTGTGAGCGTCGAGGTGCTTGGCCAGCTCGCCGTCGAACACCGCCTGTTGTTTGATGCTGAAGATCAGCGTCACGTCGCTGCCCTCGCGCAGGTACGGGTCGCTGCCGGTGATCGCCACCTGGCCGACGACCGTGTGCCCGAACAGCTTGGCCAGCCCGGTGCGCTTGAGCCCGAGCTGGGCCTGGTAGCGCTCCGACAGGTGCCGGTCCTCGGGGTTGCTCTGCGAGATCTGCACGATCGGCGTGATCCATGCGTCGGCCTCGTCGAGCACGCGCAGCATCATCCGGATGTCGTCGAAGCGCGCGTACCAGAACTCCGCCGGCACCGCCGAGGCAAGCGGCTCCGCCGTCCCCCCGTCCGGCTTCGGCAGCGCCGCTTGCATCGCCGGGAACGGATGAGCGACCAGCGGCGGCCCTGCCAGCTCCGCCACCGCGATGGTCCGCGCCTGCTCGTTGCGGTCCAGCCGCAAGCCGCGGTCGTGCTGCAGCGCCTCCTGCATCGACATCACGCCGGTCGTCGTGTCCATCAGCTGCGACAGGTCCGTGCGCGGCGCTCGACCGGCGAAGCCACCCGCCGCGCCCGCGTCGGCCTTGAAGCCCTCCGGCAGCAGCGCCCGCACCCGACCCGCCGCGAAGCTGTTCCACGGATGCGACTCGCGCCACGAGTTGGTGAACACCGCGCTGAAGGCCTCGACCCAGCGCTGCTTGAGCTGCTTGTCATCCGCGGCGCCGCCGAGGTCGGGGACGGTGAACGGCACGCGCAGGTGCTCGCGTCCGCGCTCGGCCCAGCGCTCGGCGAACAGGGCCCCGCTCGGCGCGCCCTGTTGGCTCAGCGCCCGGCGCACGAGCACCTTGGCCTCGGCGCCGCCCATGCGCTCGGTGACCACCGCGAGGTCCCCCGGGACCGCGCCGGCGAGCTCGACGTGGGTCTGGTCGAACTCGAGGCTCATGTCGTCGCCGGAGATCGGCAGGACCAGCTCGAGGTACTGGTGCGTCGCATCGCTGGTGATCGCCGCGACCTTGCCCGTCAGCTGCTTCGCCTCCATCAGCGCCCGCGTCCCGACCCGCAGCGGCGGCAGCGGCTCGAGCGGACGCGCCGCGACCACCGGCTGCCCCTTCGCATCGACGGCGCCGCCGGTGTCCGACTTGCTGCCCGGGTTGCAGGCGAGCAGCCCCGCGGTGAGGGCGAAGGGGAGGGACCAGCGGCGAGGGCGACGGGGAGGGTTCACGCGCCGCAGTCTATCAGCACCGCGCCCGCGCGCCCGCAGGACGCCGCGTGCGGATCACCTGTCCTGCGAGACAGCTGCATCCAGCAAGGGGGACAGCTCGGCCGCGACCTGACGCTGTTCCTCGCGCAGCGCCTGCTTTCGCGGCGCCGCCAGGAAGCTGTGCTCGATCGACGCGGCCGCGAGCGCGCGGACCTGCGCGGCGTCCCATCCGTAGGCCCGGGCGCAGCGGCGATACTCCTCGACCAGCGTGGTCGCGAACATCGGCGGGTCGTCGCTGGCCAGCGACAGCGCCACCCCGGCGCGCAGCAGCTGCGGCAGCGGATGGGCCTCCAGGCTCGGATACAGGCCGATCCCCAGGTTGCTGGTCGGGCACACCTCGAGCGGGATCTGGCGCTCCACCAGGTGCGCGAGCAGGTCCGGGTCATCGACCGCGCGCACCCCATGACCGACGCGCTCGGCCCCGAGGTGCCGCAGCGCGTCCCAGATGCTCTGCGGCCCGGCCATCTCACCCGCGTGCGGCAGCGCGTGCAGCCCCGCCGCCCGCGCCCGCGCGAAGGTCGGCGCGAACGGTTCGATCGGATACGCCGCCGACTCCGGCCCCGCGAAGCCGAGCCCGATCACCCCGTCCCGCTGGCCACGCAGCGCCAGCGCCAGCGTCGGCTCGGCCCGGTCCAGTTGTACACGCACGATGTCGAACACCCACGCCAGCTCGACCCCATACTCGCTGCGGGCGCGCTCTCGACCCTCCGCGAGCCCGTCCAGCATCGCCGCCGGGTCGACACCGCGGGCCACGTGGGTCATCGCCGTGAAGGTCACCTCCGCATAAACCACCCGCTGGGCCGCGAGCGAGTGAGCCAGCGCCACGGCGATCTCACAGAAGTCCGCGGCCTCGACCAGGCACCCCGAGATCGCGAGGTACATGCGCAGGAAGTCCTGGAAGTCGGCGAAGCGGTAGTGCTGGCGCAGACCCTCGGCCCCGGCGGCCATGCCCGGCAGCGTGCGCCCGTGCCGATGCGCCAGCCGCAGCGCCAGCTCCGGGGGGATGCTGCCCTCGAGGTGCACATGCAGCTCGGCCTTCGGCAAGCGGTCGATCAGGGCCTCCACACGCGGGTCCAGCGGGCTCATGGCGCGGACCATAGCCCAACGCCCTGGCCCGGTCGAACGCTCGCTGGCCTCCACCCCCGACCTCGCGTAAGGATCGCTATCATGACGGCCCGCTGCTCGCCCATCCATGGCCTCGCGGCCGCCCTCACCCTGCTGCTCGCCGCGGCCTGCGGTGGCGGAGATCCGAACACCAGCGCCGGCCCCGGGACCAGCAGCACCACCACCGCGCTCACCGACGGCATCGAACCGACCGCGCCGACCAGCACGGGCACCACCGCCGCCACCGCCGCCACCAACGCCACCGACAGCGACGGCGACAGCGATGACGCCACCACCGGCGCCGCCCCGACCTTCTGCAGCCAGCTCGACATCTCGCTCGTCGCCCACCCCGGCCTCGACATCTACGGGCCTGAGCCGCGCGCCGCCCTCGCGGCCTTCCTCGCCGACATGGTCGAGACGACCGGCGCGCGCGTGCGCCTGCTCGCCAACCCTGGCAGCGAGCTGCTGCTGAAGACCGACTGCTTGCTGCCGCTCGGCAACGCCGCGAGCGACCCGATCCTCGTCTACGGCGAGGGCGGCGTGGTCGACCCCGCGGCCCCGGCCGCGCTCGAGTGTTTGATGACCGCGCTCGACACCTACAAGGGCGAGTTCGACCTCGGCGACTTCATGTTCTCGGGGCTGATGTTCCCGGTGCTCGAGCTCGAGACCTGGCCGGCGCCCGGGGCCACCGGCCTGGCGTTGATGCTGGCCAAGGACGACGACGAGCAGGACAACATGTATGCGCAGCCGGGTCTGGCCGCCGAGGCGTACCTGCGGCTGGCCGGCGAGCAGGACCGCCGCCGGGTCGCGGCCCTCACCTTCGGCGACCACGCCGGCAAGCTCGAGATCTTCGGCCTCGCGCTCAGCGCGAACAGCCGCCACTACGAGCGCTTCGACACCTCACTGACAAACGCCCTCGCCGACTGGACGCCGCTCGCCCGCAAGACCTGCGAGGACTTCGACTTCGTCGCCCCCTTCGAACCCCAGCCGCCGCCCGGCTGCCAGCGCATCGACGTGCTGTTCGCCATCGACGGCTCCGCCAGCATGGACGAGGAGCAGGCCGCCCTGCGCGGCACCAACGGCATGGCCCCCGTGTTCGCCGAATTCACCGACGCCCTGCTCGCCGAGCTCACCGACGTCGAGGACTTCCACGTCGGCGTCGTCTCGAGCCAGGAAGAGGTCACCCTGCTCGGCACCCACACCAACTTCCCCGAGGTGCCCGAGAGCCCCGAGACCAGCTGCGGCGTGCCGGCGGGCCAGCGCTGGCTGGTCGGCCCCTCGCCGACGCTCACCGAGGACTTCGCCTGCATCGCCGCGACCCGCAGCGGCACCGACGAGGTCACCGCCTACAACACCGCCGAGGCGCTGCACAACCCCGCCAACGCCGGCTTCCTGCGCGACGACTCGCTGGTATTCGTGGTGATGCTGACCGACGAGGACACCTACGACCATAACATCGCCCGCATGGTCGAGATCCGCGCCCGTCTGCTCGAGGCCGTCGGCGGCGACCTCGAGCGCCTGGTCGTGCTCGGCGTCGCCGGCGGCCAGGGCGTATTCGAGGCCCCGCAGACCATCTGCGAGGGTACATATGGAAAAGCCGTGCCGGCCCGCCGCATCGCCTCGATCGTCTCGTCGTTTCGCGAGCGCGGCCGCATGCAAAACATCTGCGAGGGCGACCTCGCCTCGAGCTTTAAAAGCGTGCTCGGCGACGTCGTCTCCGCCTGCCTCGCCTACGACCCGGTGCCCTGAGCAGCCCGGGCCCGACCCTCGCCGCGAAGGCCGACGTCGGCCTCAATCGGCAGGGCACGTGTACTGGATGTCGATCTCACCGCTCATCCGATAGTCCGAGCAAGCCGCGCCGCACAGCTCGATCCGGAGCGGCTCATCCGAATCCTGCGGGTCGATCGGCGGCAGGAAATCCCAGCCATCCTGGGTCATGCAGTCCGTGAGATCCGAGGAGCCGGCCTGGGTGCCCTCTTTAAAGCCGTTGACCTCGACGTAGCCTAGAAAAATGGGCGTGGGGTAGAGCGTGAACGTGCAGCTCAAGATCTGCCCCGAGATCAGCTCGAGGGCGGCCTGGAGCTCCCCCTCGTTGGTCGGATTGAAGAACTTCTCGTCGCCCGCCCGCGCCACACCGCCCGCGACCGCCAGCTCGTTGAGCTTTTCATGGACGTTGACGCTGTCCGGGAGACCATCTTTTAAATCACTGCTGACCTCATTCGCGATGTCGACGCCGACGACAAAGGTCTTGATGCCCATCGCCGCCGCAGCCGCCACCGTCGAGGTCACCTCGTCGTCGTAGACCTCGAACAGCGCCTCGAGGTCCGGCGCGTTCTCCTGGCAGTTCGCGGCTCCATCGGTGACGAGGAGCATGAACCTGGGCTGCTCGGCCGGCACGCTCGCCAGCGCCTCGAT
The DNA here is from genome assembly GCF_013812955.1 of Nannocystis sp. Lineage (GTDB taxonomy): Bacteria > Myxococcota_A > Polyangia > Nannocystales > Nannocystaceae > Nannocystis. The sequence goes on from NZ_JACCSO010000687.1 coordinate 9,895, forward strand.
CGCGACCTTGAGGCCCTTCGTCGCCGGTGTGCCGCCCTTCATCATCGCCCCGTCCGTCAGCGCTTCGGGAAGCGCGGCGAGCATGTTCGCCGCGTTCATGCCGGCCAGCGGCACCCCCGGTGCTCCACCGACGATGCAGGCCATCTCGTCGTAGCTGCTCGCCGCCGTCTTGGCCGGGAACAGCACCAGGCCGAGGTTCATCCCCGCATCGAATTTGTCGACGAGCCCGGCCACCGCCGCGTGGAGGCTGCTCCAGCGGCTCACCGTCGCCGTGCCCGGGTCCTGGTCGTGATCCCAAAACCCGCCGGGGTCGGCCACCATCGAGCCCGACTTGTCGAGCACCAGCATGACGTTCGGTTTGTAGACCACCGCATGCCCGCAGTCGTTCGGGTCGAAGACCACGGTGGTGCTGCCACCCGGCGGCTCCGTGGTCGGCTGGCGCGTGGTCCCGGTCGTCGGGGCCTCGCTTGTCGTTCCCGACGACGTGCTCGAGCTCGAGCCGCTGCCCTCGGTCGTGACCGCCACCGGACCCTCACCGGGGCACGCCCCGACGAGCGCCAACATCAACACATAGGCGCTGCATTTCATGATCAAAGACCCTCTCGCAACGCCACCCCGAGCAAGCAGGTAAGACCAAAAAAATCGGGGAGCGGACGGCGACCGCCCTGCTCCCCGACCTCACTTCAAGCGGATGCCCGGCGAGCGCTCAGCCCTGGTCGGGGCAGCGGTACTGGATGTCGACCATGCCGCTCATCTGGAAGTCCGTGCAAGCGGCGCCGCACAGCTCGATGCGGGTCAGCTCGTTCGGGTCGTTCGGGTCGATCTTCGGCAGGTACATCCAGCCGTCCTGGGTCTTGCAGTCCGTGATCGGGATCTGATCGTCCTTGGGGCCGACCGGGAGTCCCTCGCGGAAGCCGTCGACCTCGACGGAGTCAGGGTACGTCGGCGTGGGGTCGAGCTCGATGGTGCAGCTCAGGATCTGCATCGAGATGCTCTGCAGGGCCGCCTGGAGCTCGTCCTGGTTGGTGGTGTTGAAGAACTTCTCCGCGCCCGGGCGCGCCACACCGCCGGCCTCGGCCACCTCGTTGAGCTTCTCGTAGGTGTTGACGCTGTTGGGGTTGCCGTCCTTGGTGTCGTTGCTGACGGTCTGCGAGATGTCGATGCCGACCACGTAGGTCTTGATGTCCATCGCCAGGGCCATCGCGACCGTCGGCGCGACCTGTTCGTCGTAGTTCTCGAACAGGTCGGTCAGATCCATCGCGTTCTCCTTGCAGTTCGCGGCCCCGTCGGTGACGAAGATCATGAACTTGGGCTGGCCGGCCGGCGCCTTCCCGAGCTCGGAGATGCCGACCTTGAGGCCCTTGGTCGCTGGCGTGCCGCCCTTGAGGGCCGTCGCGTCCGTCAGCGCCCCGGGGATCGCGCCGAGGATCTTCGCCGCGTTCATGCCACCGATCGCCACATCGGCCGTTGCACCGACCGTACAGGCCGCCTCGGTGTACGAGCCCGCCGCCGTCTTCGCCGGGAACAGCACCGCCCCGAGGTTCATCGAGTTGTTGAAGTTGTTGACGATCAGGTCCACCACCGAATACAGGCTGTTCCAGCGCGTGATCGTCGGCGTCGCCGGGTCCTGGTCGTGGTCCCAAAATCCGCCCGGGTCCGCCACCATCGAGCCCGACTTGTCGAGCACCAGCATGACGCTCGGCGTCACGATCGGGATGTTGACCACCGCCTCGCCGCAGTCCAGCGGGTCGAAGGACGTGCTGCCCATGGTCGTCGTGGCCGCCGTCGGCTCGCTCATCGTGCCGGTCGCCGAGACCTCGCTCGTCGTGCCCGACGCGGTGACCGTCTCGGAACCGTCGCTCGCCGTCGGCAGCGAGGCGATGCCGTCGGTCACGGTCGCGTCCGTGTTCGAGTTCGAGTTCGAGTTCGACTCCGAAGCATCCTTGGTGCAGGCGCCGGTGAGAGCCGACAGGAGGGACAAGAGACACGCGCTGCGCTTCATAATCAGGTAGTTCCTTCGAGATCTTGGTGGAAAGCAGGCGACGTGGGCAGGCCCAGGGCGCCCCCCACTATAACCGTCAGCTCCGACCCTTGCAGCAGGATCCTGCGAGCAGATCTGCGCGCAGGCAGCGACAGCGGCGCTGTCCTCGTGCTCGGCGCCGACGTGGGCGTCGACGCCGACGCGGACGCCGATGTGCTCACCGCCGACGAGCGAGTCGGCGCGCCTGTGCTCCCCGACCTCCCACGCTAGCCCCGGGCCCGGGCCGCCGGGCCATGACCAACATGACCAACCCGACCAACATGACCAACCCGCTGACCGATCAAGGAGCCCCGGGGCACTTGTACTGGATGTCGAGCTGGCCGCTCATCTGGAAGTCCGAGCAGGCCTGGCCGCACAGCTCGATGCGCAGCACGCCCGGCTTCATCGGATCCTCGGGCAGGTACATCCACCCGTCCTCGGTCATGCAGTCCTTGACCTGGACCTTGCCATAGGGCGCGACGTCGACGTCCTTCGGATACACCGGTGTCGGCGTCAGGTCGATGACGCAGCTCAAGATCTGCATCGAGATGCTCTGCAGGGCGGCCTGGAGCTCCTCCTGGTTGGTGGTGTTGTAGAACTTCTCCGCGCCCGGGCGGGCCACGCCGCCGGCGTCGGCCACCAGGTTGAGCTTCTCGTAGGTGTTGACGCTGTTGGGGTTGCCGTCCTTGGTGTCGTTGCTGACGGTCTGCGAGATGTCGATGCCGACCACGTAGGTCTTGATGCCCATCGCCAGGGCGTCCGCGACCGTCTCCGCGACCTTCTCGTCGTAGTTCTCGAACAGGTCGTTCAGATCGATCGCGTTCTCTTTGCAGTTCGCGGCCCCGTCGGTGACGAAGATCATGAACTTGGGCTGGTCGTCCGGCGCCTTCCCGAGCTCGGAGATGCCGACCTTGAGGCCCTTGGTCGCCGGCGTGCCGCCCTTGAGGGCCGTCGCGTCCGTCAGCGCCCCGGGGATCGCGCCGAGGATCTTCGCCGCGTTCATCCCTCCGACCGCCACATCGGCCGCCGCACCGACCGTACAGGCCGCCTCGGTGTACGAGCCCGCCGCCGTCTTCGACGGGAACAGCACCGCCCCGAGGTTCATCGAGTTGTTGAAGTTGTTGACGATCAGGTCCACCACCGAATACAGGCTGTTCCAGCGCGTGATCGTCGGCGTCGCCGGGTCCTGGTCGTGGTCCCAGAAGCCGCCCGGGTCCGCCACCATCGAGCCCGACTTGTCGAGCACCAGCATGACGCTCGGCGTCACGATCGGGATGTTGACCACCGCGTTGCCGCAGTCGAACGGGTCGAAGGTCGAACTGCCCGCGGCCGTCGTGTCCCCCGCGGTCGGCTCGCTCATCGTGTCGGTCACCCCGCTCGCCGTCCCCGACCCGGCGACCGTCTCACCGCCGCTCTCCGAGGCCGCGTTGGTCAAGGTCGTCAGGGTGTTCGAGCTCATCGTGGCCGAGCTCATCGAGTTCGAGTTCGAGTCCGAGTTGGAGTTCGACCCCGACCCGGAGCCATCATCGGCGCACGCGCCGGTGAGAGCCGACAGGAGGGACACAAGACAGGCGGTGCGCTTCATAAGTAGTAGTACCTTCGAGACAGTTGCAGAAAAAGCAGGGCGCCGCGGACAACCTCCACGGCGAGCGCTCACTATAACCGCCGCCCTACAGCCGTGCAGCAGGATCGTGCGGGCAGATGTGCGCGGGTCATGCTCCACCGGGCCCCGCCCCTGCGGACATCTGACCGCCCGGCTCGCTCGCATTATTTTTTTAGACCGCTCTGGCCGCTCGTGCGTGGCGAGCCGTGTTGGCCCGTCGGCGGGCTTCAGAAGCGAAAGCCGAGCGAGATGCCGCGCTGGCCGTGGCCGAGCATCGGCGCGAACACGAGGCCGGCGTCGCGCCGCCACTGCCGGTGACGTCGGCGCTGGATCAGCCCCAGGCCGAGGATGACGCCGCCACTGGCTGCCATCAGCCCGCCGAAGCCGGCCCCGACGGCGCCGTAGATCCGCAGGCCCGAGCAGGTCTCGTCCGTCACCGAGGCCCCGTACACGCTGCTGCAGTAGCGTGGCGAGGCTGTCACGGCGCTGGCGATCGCACTCCCGAATTGGATCATGCCGAGCGAAAACAGGACCGAGCCGAGGGTGATCTTTTTTTCACCGTCCGGCGGCTCCTCGCCGCGCAGCGCCATCATGTCGTGATAACCCCCGGGGATCTCCGCATCCGAATCCAGCGGGAGCGGCGGTGTCAACGCCAGCACCACCGCGACTGTCCCTGCGGACAGGCCCGTCATCGCCATCAGCTGCCCACCCCGGCCAGCGCCGCGAAGCGCCGCTGCTGCCGCTTGTAGAACGCCGACTCCGGCTCGAGCGCCGACGCCTCGCGGATGCTCGCCAGCGCCGCGGCGTGCTCGCCGAGCTGGTGCTTGAGCTCGGCCCGCAAGTAGTGCAGCTCAGCCTGCTTGGCGTCGATCACCAGCCCCGCCTCGACCGCCGCGAGCCCCGCCTCGGGTCGGCAGCGCTCACGAAATGAGAACCACCCGAACGCGGACTTGAGGTCGAGGTCGTCCGGGGCCGCGTTCACCATCGCATGAAGACTGGCGATCGCCTCGTCGTCGCGGCCGAGCTTGTGCAGCTCGCGGCCGATCTGCCGGTAGGCCCGCAGGCTCTCCTTGGCGGTCGGGAACTTCTGCTGCAGCTCGCGGTACAGGGCGATCGCCTGCTCGGGGTCGCCGTCCTGCTTGGCGACCAGGAACGCGGCGCGGTCGGCCATCGCCTTCGCCGCGAGGCCGCGCGCGTTGTCCGGGTCGCCGGCGATCACCCGCGCCAGCTCGGCCTCGGCCTCGGCCCGGCGGGCCGCCAGCGCGTAGGCGTTGCCGAGCCGGTAGCGGGCCTCCAGGTCCTCCGGCCGCCCCGCGACCTCGGCCTCGAGCGCCTTCAACACGTCGCCCCCGCGGGCGATCTCCTCCAGCCCGGCCAGCAGCTCCGCAGGCGCCAGCGCGTCGACGATGCGCCCCTTCTCCAGACCCCCGGCCGCGAGCACCAGCAGCGTCGGATACGCCTGCACCCGGTAGCGCGCCACCACCTCGGGACCCTCGCCCTTCTCCGCGTCGATGTGCACCGCGATGAAGCCCTTGCCCAGCGCCTCGGCGACCTCCGGCAAGATGAACACCTCCTCGTCGAGCTTGCGACACGGCGGGCACCAGTACGCCCCGACATCGACGAACACCAGCTTGCCCGCCGCCTGCGCCGCCGCCTGCGCCTCGTCGAGCGTGCCCTCGAACCAGTTCACCGCCGACACCACCTCGCCGTCGGCCTGCACGCCCGGACCGGCCGCCGCGGCGACCGGCTCGGGCCTGGCCTTTGGGACAGTCGCATCGAGCTCGCGGTCGCCACGACTGACGGCCGGCGCGGGCGGCGGCGCCGAGCAGGCGAGCGACAGCGCGGACAGCACCAGCAAGAGCGTCGCGGGCGTGAGACGGGGCACGGTTCGAACACTGCCCGCTCTCGCTAGCCCATGCAACCGGCGCGCGCCGCAGGGCCGCAAGACCTGCACCCGGCCCCGTGCTTGCCACCGGAAGGATCGTGCCCAGGCTAGCGGTCGCCTCACCAGGGACTCCAACATGGCCGTCTTCAACCCCGAAACTGCGACCGTCAAGACCCGCCACGCGATCGCGCACGCCCAGGCGATGACCAAGGAGCTCGGCCACCCCGAGCTGACCAGCCTTCATCTCCTGCAGGCCGCGCTGCAACAGGAGGGGGGCCTCGCGCTCCCGCTGCTCGAGCGCACCGGCATCCACGGCGCGGCCATCGAGCGCGCCGTCAAGGCCGAGCTCGCTCGCCAGCCGCGGGTGCAAGGCGGCGAGCCGACGCCCTCGAAGGAAGTGCGCGAGCTCCTGGACCTCGCGGCCGGCGAGGCCGAGGCGCTGCACGACCGCTTCGTCAGCGTCGAGCACCTGATGCTCGCCTGCTTCAACCCGAAGGCGCAAAAGCAGAAGATCCGCGCCGCCGAGCTGCTCGGCAAGCTCGGCGGCAGCCGCGAGCTGCTGCTCTCCGCGCTGGCCGAGATCCGCGGCACCCAGACCGTCCAGGACGACTCGCCCGAGGACAAGTACGAGGTCCTGAACAAGTACTGTCGCGACCTCACCGACGCCGCCCGCCAGCAGAAGCTCGACCCGGTGATCGGCCGCGACGACGAGATCCGCCGCGCCATCCAGGTGCTGTCGCGCCGGACCAAGAACAACCCGGTCTTGATCGGCGACCCCGGCGTCGGCAAGACCGCGATCGCCGAGGGCATCGCCCTGCGCATCGCGGCCGGCGACGTCCCGGAGAGCCTGCAGGGCCGCAAGCTGATGCAGCTCGACCTCGCCGCCCTGGTCGCCGGCGCCAAGTACCGCGGCGAGTTCGAGGAGCGGCTCAAGGCCGTGCTCAAGGAGGTCAGCGCCGCCGAGGGCAAGATCATCCTGTTCATCGACGAGCTGCACACTCTGGTCGGCGCCGGCAAGGCCGAGGGCGCCCAGGACGCCGCCAACATGCTCAAGCCGGCCCTCGCCCGCGGCGAGCTGCGCTGCATCGGCGCGACCACCCTCGACGAGTACCGCAAGCACATCGAGAAGGACAAGGCGCTCGAGCGCCGCTTCCAGCCGGTGATGATCGACGAGCCCAGCGTCGAGGACACGATCGCGATCCTTCGCGGCATCCGCGACAAGTTCGAGGCCCACCACGGCATCCGCATCATGGACGCGGCGATCGTCGCGGCCGCGCACCTGAGCCACCGCTACATCCAGAACCGCTTCCTGCCCGACAAGGCGATCGACCTCGTCGACGAGGCCTCGGCCCGCCTGAAGATGGAAGTCGAGAGCCTGCCGCTGCCGATCGACGAGCGCGAGCGAAGGATCACCCGCCTGGAGATCGAGCGCCAGGCCCTGCTGCGCGAGGAGCAGGACGAGGCCACCAGGGCCCGCCTCGACGTCGTCGCCAGCGAGCTCGCCATGCTCCGCGAAGAGGTCACCGCCCTGCGCTCGCGCTGGCAGAGCGAGCGCGACCGCCTGGGCGAGATCAAGCAGCTCAGCGAGCAGATCGAGAACATCAAGGCCGAGGCCGCCCGCGCCCAGCAAGCCGCGGACTACCAGCGCGCCGCCGAGCTCACCTACGGCACCCTGCGCGCGCTCGAGCAGCAGCGCGACGAGGCCCGCAAGGCGCTTGAGTCGGCCCAAAAAAGCGGCGACTCGTTCCTGCGCGAGGCCGTCACCGAGGAGGACATCGCGACCGTCGTTTCACGCTGGACCGGCATCCCCGTCAACAAGATGCTGGAGACCGAGCAGACCCGCCTGCTGCAGCTCGAGGAGGAGCTCGGCAAGCGCGTCGTCGGCCAGCAGGAGGCGGTCAGCCGCGTCAGCGCGGCGGTCCGTCAGTCCCGCGCCGGCCTCGCCGACCCCAACCGCCCGATCGGCAGCTTCCTGTTTCTGGGCCCGACCGGCGTCGGCAAGACCGAGCTGGCCAAGGCCCTCGCCGAGTTCCTGTTCGACGACGAGCGCCAGGTCGTGCGCGTCGACATGAGCGAGTACATGGAGAAGTTCGCGGTCTCGCGGCTGATCGGCTCGCCGCCGGGCTACGTCGGTCACGAGGAGGGCGGCCAGCTGACCGAGGCCGTGCGCCGCCGGCCCTACAGCGTCGTGCTGCTCGACGAGATCGAGAAGGCCCACCCCGAGGTCTTCAACCTGCTGCTGCAGGTCCTCGACGACGGGCGCCTGACCGACAGCCAGGGCCACGTGGTCGATTTTAAGAACACGATCATCTTGATGACCAGCAACATCGGCAGCGACCTGCTCGCCCAGGGCCTCGCCGGCAAGGAGCTCGAGGCCGCCCGCGACGTCGTGCTGCGCCGGCACTTCCGCCCGGAGTTCCTGAACCGCCTCGACGGGATCCTGAACTTCCACCAGCTGCGCCGCGAGGACATGGTCCAGATCCTCGACATCCAGCTCGGTCGCGTGCGCCAGCGCCTCGCCAACCGCGACATGGACCTCGAGGTCACCCCCGCCGCGAAGGCCCTGCTCGCCGAGCGCGGCTACGACCCCGCCTTCGGCGCCCGCCCGCTCAAGCGCCTGGTCCAGCAGACCCTGCTCGACCCGCTCGCCACCGAGATCCTGTCCGGCAAGCTGCGCCCCGGCAGCAAGGTGCTCGCCGACGTCGTGCCCGACCCCGAAGCCGGCGAGCCCAGGATCTCCCTGACCCAGTCCCAGCCCGCCAGCTAGCTCGACCCCCATGAATCAGGTGAATCAGGTGAATCAGTCGGCTCAGTTGGATCAGTCGGCAGGAGGACAGACAACCTGCCGACTGATTCATGGTGCTCGCCCTGCGAACCAGTGAACCAGCCGCAGCGTCGTGACCGTCGACACATCGCGCCGTGGCCCGACCCCCGGCGGCCGCGCTAAGGTGCAGCCGCCGTGACCGCCGCCCCATCACGCTCGGGCCGCCGCACCCTGCTGCTGTGGCTCGCCTCGCTGGTCGGGGGGGCGCTGCTGCTGTGGCTCGCCGCGCCGCGCCTCGAGCTCTGGCCGCGCAGCTTGCATCTCCCGCGCCCGGACCTGCTGCTCGCCGCCATCGGGCTGCACGTCCCGTACAGCCTCGCTCGCAGCCTGCGCCTGCGCTACGCGCTCGACCCGCGGGTTCAGGCCGCGACCGGCGACCCCCACGCGCGCCTGCCCCGCCCTCTGCTCTACGGCAGCGGTCTGGTCGGATTCTTCGTGATCTTGCTGCTGCCGCTGCGCCTCGGCGAACTCAGTCGCCCGCTGATCCTCGCCCGCGCCGGCGTCCCGGGCGTCGGCCTCCCGGAGGCGATCGCCGCGGTCGCCAGTGAACGCGCCGTCGACGGCCTGCTGGTCGTCAGCCTGCTGCTGCTCGGGGTCGCCAACGCCGACACCCTGCTCGCCAGCGCCGCCGGGGTCACCCGCGTGGGTCACCTCATGGGCCTGGTGTTTCTCACTCTGGTCCTCGGCCTCGGCGCCCTCGCCCTGACCCCACCGCGCTGGCTCGACCGCCTCGTCGCCGGCTTTCCGACCCGCCTGGCGCGGTTTCTCAGGCACTTCGCCGTCACCCTGCGCGACCTCGCCGCGCCGCGCACCGGCCTACCTCTGGTCGCCTGGTCGCTGGTCTACTGGGCCCTGACCGTCGGCCAATTGTGGCTGGTGTTGCACGCCTGCGGCCTGCCGCTCGGCCTGGCCGAGGCCGCGGCGATCGTCGGCATCGTCGGGCTGAGCATCCAGCTGCCCGGAGGTCCCGCCCAGGTCGGCAGCTTCCAGGTGGGCAGTCTCACCGCCCTGACCCTCCTGGTCTCCGAGGCCGATCTCCAGGGCCCCGGCTCGAGCTTCGTCGCCGTATCTTTCCTCCTCGGCCTGTTCGGCGCCGCTGTGCTCGCCATACCCGGCGCCTGGCTGCTCGCCCGGACCCCAAGGTCGGGCCCCGGGTCCGAACGCTGAGGGACTGCCAGCATTGCTGGCCGTGGGCCTGGCAGGTATGCTCCGGGCGCGGATCACCTGTCCGCCCTGTCCGGAGAACTCATGTCGTTCAGCACCCGCGTCCTCGCCCTGGTCGTCCTCACCCTCGCCGCGCCCGCCTGCAAGAAGGCCGAGACCAGCGCCCCGGGCGACAAAAAGGGCCTCACCCCCGAGCAGGCCGAGGCCAAGCGCAAGGAGGAGCAGGAGAAGGCCAAGGCCCGCACCCTCGTCGGCCTGGCCAACGCGGACCTGGCCAAGGGTCGCTGGTTCTCCGCGCGGAACCGCGCCAACGAGGCGCTCGCGGCCCAGCCGAACGACGCCGACGCGTACGCGGTGCTCGGGGCGGCCAACTGGCGCGCGGGCGACTATGTCGCCTCGACCAAGGCCTTCAAGGAGGCGCTCGAGCTCGACCCGACCAACTTCGGCGCGGTGGTGGGCCTCGGCCGCAACTATCAGGCGGCGGGCGACCACAAGGCGGCGATCGAGCTGCAGGACAAGCTGCTGGCGTCCGACCCCAAGCAGTTCGACCCGCTGGTGACCAAGCTGTGGAGCTACTACGCGCTGGCGGACGCCGACAACGCGGTGAAGACGCTCGACGCGATCTTCGCCAACCTCGAGACCAACGATCCGCTGCGCCCCTTGTTGTTGGCGAACGCCTCGTTCATGCGCCCGCTCGAGGGCAAGGGCGAGCTGATCAAGGTGACGGGCACCAAGGGCGGCTCGGACCTGCAGATCGACGCGACCCAGGGCATCAAGCACGCCGGCGGCCTGGTCGGCGGCGAGTTCACGCGGGTGGTGTTCTTCGAGCTGCGCGAGGAGGCCCGCATCCACAAGGCGCTGGCCGACCAGCTCAAGCTCAAGGAGCTCGGCAAGATCACCCC
>NZ_JACCSO010000723.1 GCF_013812955.1 Nannocystis sp.
CGCCGCCCCGCCCCCCATCGAGGACGAGAAGGGCCCCCGCAAGAAGGCCCCCCGCGACGGCCGCGGCCTGATCGCCGGCGGCTCGGTGTTCCTGCTGGTCGGCGTCGCCGGCCTCGGAATGCTCGGCGCCGGCCTCGCCACCGCCTCCAGAGCCCAGAAAGACATCGAAAAACTCAACGAGTCCGACCTCGACTACCAGAGCACCTTCGACGCCATCGACGCCAAAGGCAAACGCGGCAACACCCTCACCTACGCCGGCGCCGCCGTCGGCGCGGTCGGCCTCGCCGCCGGCATCGCCATGCTCGTCATCGGCGTCAAGAAGCGCAACAAGTACCGCGAGGAGCACGGCAGCGACGAGACCACCGCCAGCCTCCGCTTGCTCCCGACCGCCGGCCGCGGCCAGGCCGGCCTCGTCCTCCTCGGCCGCTTCTAGCCGTCGTTCGTGTAGCCGTCGCTCCAGTCGGCCCCCTCGCCCGCACCTGGCCTTTCCAACAGGAACTTTCGACCATGTCATCGACCTCCGCTCGCAGCCTCACCCTCGTCCTCGCCACCGCCGCGCTGTTGGCCGCGCCGACCCCGGCCCAGGCCGCCTGCAGCGACCCGAGCGGCCTGTGCATCGAGCCCGTCAAGGGCGGCAAGTGGGAGCCGGACGGCTCACTCTCGGCCAAGCAGCTGAAGGCCAAGCGCAAGGGCGCCCCGGGCCGCCTGTCGCTCAAGGTCGAGGACGGCCGCGGCAGCGTGTTCGTCGACGGTCGCTACGTCGGCACCGCGCCGCTGAGCGACCTGTCCCTCGGGGCAGGCAAGCACGACCTCCAGGTCCGCGACGGCGCCAAGATCCTCGCCGAGGGCGTGCTGACCGTGCCCAAGGGCGCGAGCGTGCGCGTCAACGTCCGTCACCCCTGAGCTGTCCCCTGTTCGCCGGCCCCGCGCCCGAGCAGGCGCGGAAGGATGGCCGTGATTCGCCGACATGACGCGGCGCAGCTGCGACCAGCGGCAGGGTGACGACGATCATCGTTATGTACTGTTCACGCCGAGCGCCGCGCCCGGCTTGCAAATGGCCGGGCGCCGCGCCGCCTCCCTGTCCTCACGGTGAAAGCGGCTGGCACAGCGACGCGTCGGCCTCATCCTTCGGGGCTCACAGCCAGCCGAGGATATGTATGAAGCCCAAGGATACGGACAGGATCTCGCGGCGCCAGGCGGTCGGCGGTATGATCACCGGGATCGCCGCGACGACAGTCACGGGGTCCGTCCCCCTGCAACAGCCCACCGCCCCGGGCTCGGGCCGCGCGCCGGCACAGGCGGCCAAGCAAGACCCGACCACGCAATATCCGCGGCCGCCCTTCCCGCCGCAGCAGCAGCCCTGGCCGGGCCTGGCGGGCAAGATGAAGCCGCGGCCGGACCACGGCGAGACCAGCTATCAGGGCGCCGGCAAGCTGAAGGGGCGCAAGGCGCTCGTCACCGGCGGTGACTCCGGCATCGGCCGCGCCGCCGCCATCGCTTTTGCGCGCGAAGGAGCGGACGTCGCGATCAACTATCTGCCCTTCGAGGAGCCGGACGCGCAGGAGGTCGTATTGCTGATCCGCGCCGCCGGTCGCAAGGCCGTCGCCATCCCCGGCGACATCCGCGACGAGGCCTTCTGCAAGCAGCTGGTCGCCACCGCGGTGGCCGAGCTGGGCGGGCTCGACATCCTCGTCAACAACGCGGCCCGCCAGCAGCAGCGCAAGTCGATCCTCGAGCTCAGCACCGAGGATTTCGACGCGACCTTCAAGACCAACGTATATGCGATGTTCTGGATCACCAGGGCCGCGATGCCGCATCTGTCGGCCGGCGCGTCGATCATCAACACCGCCTCGGTGCAGGCCTACGACCCCTCCGAGAACCTGCTCGACTATGCGCAGACCAAGGCCTCGAACGTCGCATTCACCAAGTCGCTCGCCAAGCAGCTGGCCCCCAAGGGCATCCGCGTGAACGCTGTCGCGCCGGGTCCGTTCTGGACCCCGCTCCAGCCCAGCGGCGGCCAACCTCCCGACAAGATCCCGACCTTCGGCGCCGACACCCCGCTCGGCCGCCCCGGCCAGCCGGCGGAGCTCGCCGCGGTCTACGTCCTGCTCGCCTCCCAGGAGTCGAGCTACGCCACCGGCCAGGTCTACGGCGCCTCGGGCGGCGGCGGCGACCCCTGAGCCCAGCTTCGCAGCGCGGGTATTCGGGCCTCGGCGAGGCGGCGTGAGCGGGGGGACCGTGTACGGCGCTCGGCCGCCTTTCAACGATTAACGTACCGGGCGACGCACCGACGCGGCTCAGCGCGAATAGCGGTGCTTGACCCCGACCGGGAAGTACGCCGGGTCACGCGCCGCCAGCAGCGTCACCCGGGGCAGCTGGCGCGCGCTCGGTGCATAGGCCGCGAACTCGCTGCAAAGCCGCAGCAATGACGCCTGGATCGCCTCCGCGACCCGCTCGCGCAGACCTGCGGGCGCACGCACGCCCTCGGCGAGCTCGACCGCGATCCGCAGCTCGCGCCCCTGATCCGCGTCGGCGACCACCTCCATGACGAACTTGCCGGTCACGTGGTCGCTCACCGCCGGCTGCTCGAGCCCGATCGCCACCATCTCTGGAAAAATGTTGGCGCCGTAGAACGACACCGCGAAGTGCGAGCGGCCGAACACGTACGCGAAGGGCAGCGCATGCACGCCGCGCTCGCCCTGCGCCGCCACCTCGGCCACCGGGTCGAGGCCGCGCGCGCGACAGAAATCGAGCATATCCTCATACCCGATCACGCCGCCCTGATCGGAGATATGGTAGCGCACCAGCGGCACCCCGTTGTCGCCCGAGAACAGGAGCGTGCGCTCGTGGGTCTCGAAGTAACGGCTGCGCGGATCGTACTGGACCAGCGTCGGCAGGCGCGCCTCGCCGAACAGCGCCCGCGCGGCGTCGGGGTCGCGGGCCAGGGCGCCGCGGATCGCCGAAGCCAGCGGCGTCTCGTTGCCGAGCACCCCCGCGTCGGCGGTGCCGTACAGCGACACGACGTCGTGCAGCGGCCGCCGCAGCCCCGCGCGCTCGCGCATCAGGGCTCGCCACTCCTCGCTGACGACCTCGCCGGCCAGCACCAGGCCGAGGCGCAGCTTGTGCCAGTCGATCCCGGCCGCCTCGCCGCCGTCGATCACATCCTTCAGAAACGGCGGATAACCGAGCAGCACGACCTGCTCGAAGCCCGCGGCCAGGGACGTGACGACGCGATAGATCTCCGGCTTCTGATTGCCCGGCGTGACCGTGACCAGCGAATAGCCCTTGGCGGCCAGGTGGCGGCAGCACGACGCCGTGTACATGCCGCCGATCCAGGTCCCCAGCGGGAAGCACACCACCGCCAGGGTCGAGCGCCGGTCCGCCTCGAAGTTGTCAAAAAACACCTGCTCGAAGCGTGCGGCGATCTCGAGCTCGTCGACGAGCCCGCGCGGCCAGGGCGTCGGCTCGCCGGTCGAGCCCGAGGACATCGCGATAATTTCCAACCCCGCGAGGGTGCCGCCGCGACAGCGCTCGGCCAGCGGGAAGCGCCCGAGATAATTATCCCGGTTCAGCAACGGCAGCCGCTTAAAATCCGCGATCTCCCGGACCTCGGCGGGCGCGACCCCGTGCATGGCGAGGAACTGGCGATATGCCGGCACATCGCCGGCGACCTCATGAAACAGCGCCAGCACGGCCTCCTCGGGGTCCGTGCGCGATGCACCATCCAGCACCTCGCCGATCGGCGTGCCCAGGAAGGCGTCGAGGCGGGCGCGCAGGTCGCGTCTCATGAACTCACCTCATTTGTGCAGCTCGCCGCGGCGCAGGCGCTTATATAAGTCGAGGGCGTCGCGGATGACCTGGAGCGCCTCCTCGGTGCCGAGCAGCTTGTCGATCACGACGGTCTTGTTCTCGAGGATCTTGTAGTCCTCGAAGAAGCGCCGGATCTCGCGCATGATGTGGTTGGGCAGCTGCGACTGGTCGGTGTAATCGCAGAACCAGGGGTCGTGGATGCTGACCGCGACGATCTTGTCGTCGATGCCCTTGTCGTCGCGCATGCGCATCACGCCGATCGGGCGGGCGGTGACGATCGTCAGCGGGTGCACCGGGCTCTGCTGCAAGACCAGCACGTCGAGCGCGTCGCCGTCGTCGCAGTAGGTCCGCGGGATGAATCCGTAATTGGCGGGGTAGTGCACCGCGCTGAACAGCACGCGGTCGAGCCGGAGAAAACCCGTCTCCTTGTCGACCTCGTACTTGTTCTTGCTGCCCTGCGGGACCTCGATCACCGCCGGGAGCGCGTTCGCGATCTGCTGCTCGTCGACGTAGATGTCATGCCAGGGATGCATCGCCGGGAGCCTCCAGGAGCGAGGCCCCGCTGTCAACCAGCGCGCTCAGGCGGCGCGCCGGCGACGGAGCACGCCCAGCAGCAGCAGCAGCAGGCCGGCGAGCGGCAGCGGCCGCGTCGTCTGCACGCTGCAAGCCCCCTCGCTCTCCTGGCCGTATCCAGGCGGCAGCGCCGGATCGAGGCCGGCAGAGTCCGGCGAGGGCTCACCGCCCTCGCTCCCGCCCTCGCTCTCGCCTCCGTCGCCTTCCGCGCCCGTGGACCCCGCGCTACCAGCGCTATCGCCTCCGGTGTCGCCGGCGCTGGTGGTCGGCGGGTCGGCGGTCGGGTCGGCGGTCGGGTCCGAGGTCGGGTCCGAGGTCGGGCCCGCGGTGGTCGCCTCCGGCTCGCTGTTTTCGGTGACCGTGATGCAGACCTCGTTGCTGTCGGCCTTGTTGTTCGCAAGGTCGGTGGCCGTGGCCGTGAAGCAGTACGAGCCGGCCGGGATGTTGGCCGCCGGGGCCGTGAAGGGCTCGGCGTCGAAGGAGATCAGCAGCGCGCCGTTGTTGAACAGCTGGACCTTGCTGATCCCGACGTCGTCGCTGGCGTCGACGACGATGTCGAAGTCCGAGCCGGCGGGCAGCACCGCGCCGTCGGTGGGCGCGGTGATCTGCACCTTCGGCGGCGCCACGTCGGGGGCGGCCTGGCCGAACAACGCCGACAGCTCGGCGTCGGAGTTCTGGCCCGCGCCGTTGCAGAACTCGGCGTGTTGCGCGTTACACTGGATCCCGCCGCCGCCCTGGTCGAAGGCCAGGCACTTGTTGAGGAAGGCCGGGTCACCGCCCGCGTTGTACGGGTTCATGATGTCGTTCGGCTCCATCACGTGCTCGAGCCCGTACGCGTGGGCGATCTCCTGGCTCATCGTCGTCGCCTGGGTCGCCGCCTGGAACTTATCGGTGGCGCTGTGATACGCGAACACGATGTTGCTCGCGAGCTGGTCGCCGCAATCCAGCGGGGCGATGCCCAGCACCCCGCCGCCGAACGGGTTGGTCGGCGAAAACACGCCCATCGTATAGCTGCCCGCCCCCGGCCGCGTATCGGTGATCGTCACCTTGTACTTGGCCCAGTCGGCCTTGATCGCCTGCATGCTCGCCGCCCGCTTCGCGCCTTCACCGTAGGGCAGGTACGTGCGGGCGAAGTCCTGGAACATGCTCACATTCTGCGCGGCGTTGTCCAGCTGCCCCGTATATTTGATCGTGACCCCATCATAATTGATAAAGAACACGTTGCTCTTCGCCGGCCCCAGCTGCAGCGGCTCCGGCAGCTGCTCGCTCAGCATCCCCGGGGGGATCGGCCGCGGCGTCGCGCGCACCCCGAAGGGCTCCTTGGTGCGAGCAGGCTCACCCGCACGAGCAGGCCCGGCCGTGAAACCAACCACACATGTCGCGAGGAGCAGCCCGCGGACACGCCAGGAACGAGCAAGGTCAGGGGTCTGCGTCAGCATGTGGGATCGTCCTTCGCGCTCAAGACAGGGGTCGATTTCAACCTAGCCACATCCCAGCTGGCACCACAAGCACAAAGCTGCGCTCGCCCCGAGTGCCCGGGTGAGTCCCGGTGTCGCCTGGGCGCCACGCCTGCATCGCCTGCATCGCCTGCACGCCGCCCCCTGCGTACTGACAGCGGCGAATTGCGTGATGCAGCACACGCTTTGACCCGCCGCCGTCCCCGCCCGGGTATGGCGCCCCCGCCTCCATCGCGGCGAGCACCGGCGGCTGCCGGCCGGGTCCGCCCGTCATCGCCCGTCATCGCCCGTCATCGCCCGTCATCGCCCGTCATCGCCCGTCATCGCCTGCCCTCACATGCACACCGCCCGGGCGCTGCGGCGCGTGATACAAGCCCTGCCGACCATGCGCGAGGTCATCGTCATCGGCGGCGGCGTCTCCGGTCTCAGCGCCGCCATCGTGCTCGCTGAGGCCGGTTACACCGTTCAGGTCGCCGCCCGCGAGCTCGGCGAGGGCACGACATCGGCGGTCGCCGCGGCGTTTTGGTACCCGTATCACGCCTATCCCGAGGACCAGGTCACGCGGCTCGCCGCGGTCAGCCTGCGCCGATTCTCCGCGCTGGCCGAGACCGAGGCCGACGCGGGGGTGCGCCGCCTCGAGGCCCTCGAGGTTTTCCCGGGTCCGGTCGCGGCGCCCGCGTGGTCGAGCGCGGCGGATGACTTCGAGGCGGTAGATCCCTCGGCGTTGCCGCGGGGCTTCGGCGGCGCCTATCGCTTTCGCACCGCGGTGATCGAGACCTCGCTCTACCTCGAGTGGCTGCAAGCCCGCGCCCAGGCGCTCGGCGTCACCATCGTCCAGCGCACCCTCGGCAGCCTCGACGAGGCGCTCGCCGTCTGCCCGCAGGTGATCAACTGCGCCGGCCTCGGCGCCCGCGAGCTCGCCCGTGACCCGAGCCTGCATGCTGTCCGCGGCCAGATCGTGCGCGTCGACAACCCCGGCATCGAGCGCGTGTGGATCGACGAGCACAGCGGCCCCGCGATCACATACATCGTCCCGCGCAGCCGCGACGTCGTGCTCGGCGGCACCTCCGAGGCCCACCAGGAGGACCGCACCCCCGACCCCGAGCACACCCGGCAGATCCTCGCCCGCTGCGCCCTGCTCGAGCCCAGGCTCGCCAATGCCCGCATCCGCTCCGTCGCCGTCGGCCTGCGCCCCGCCCGACCCAGCCTGCGCCTCGAAGCCATTCACTCCGCCCCCCCGCGCACCTCCGGCCTCGTCATCCACAATTATGGCCACGGCGGCGCCGGCGTAACCCTCTCCTGGGGCTGCGCCGAGGCCGTGCTCGCCCTCCTGCAAACAAACAGACCATGAACCTCACCCACCTGCGCCAGCTCGAGGCCGAGAGCATCCACATCATCCGCGAGGTCGTCGCCGAGTTCGAGCGCCCCGTGCTGCTGTTCTCCGGCGGCAAGGACTCGGCGTGCATGCTGCACGTCGCGCGCAAGGCGTTCTTCCCGGCCCGCCCGCCGTTCCCGCTGCTGCACATCAATACGACCTGGGACTTTCGCGAGCTGCTCACCTACCGCGACGCCTTCTGCGACGAGCACGGCCTCGACCTGATCGTCTACACCAACGAGCAGGCGCTGGCCGAGGGCATGAACCCCTTCGACTTCCCGACCCCGCAATACAGCGCCGCGATGCAGACCCAGGCGCTGGTCCAGGCGCTCAAGGCCGGCGGTTATGACGCGGCCTTCGGCGGGGCCCGCCGCGACGAGGAGAAGGCCCGCGCCAAGGAGCGGGTCTACTCGTTTCGCAACAAGCAGATGCAGTGGGACCCGAAGAACCAGCGCCCCGAGCTGTGGAGCCTCTACAACGGCAAGGTCAACCCCGGCGAGAGCATCCGGGTGTTCCCGCTCAGCAACTGGACCGAGCTCGACGTGTGGCTGTACATCCACCTCGAGCAGATCCCGCTGACCCCGCTCTACTTCGCCAAAGCCCGGCCCTCGATCGTGCGCGACGGCACCGTGATCGTCGTCGACGACGATCGCATGCGCCTGCGTCAGGACGAGGTCCCGACCCTGCGCACGGTCCGCTTTCGCACCCTCGGCGACTATCCCCTGACCGGCGCGGTCGAGAGCCCCGCGGTGACCGTCCCGGAGATCATCGAGGAGATGCTGGTCGCCACCCACTCCGAGCGCCAGGGCCGACTGATCGATTACGACGAGTCGGGCAGCATGGAGCAGAAGAAGAAGGAGGGCTACTTCTGATGCCCAGCAAGAA
>NZ_JACCSO010000757.1 GCF_013812955.1 Nannocystis sp.
CGCGCATCAGGTCGCGCGCGTGCCACTCGAGGCCCTTTCCGCTGCGGCGCTCGACCTCCGCGAGCACCGCGGCGTCGACCTCGGCCTGGCGGGCGTCGATCTCGGCGTCGAGCGCCTGGCGGGACTCGTCCCAGCGGGTGAACGCGGCCGCGAAGCGGGTCTTCGGGTCGGTGGCGTGGGGATCCTGCGCAGCTGGCTTTTCGGCCAGGCTCGCGCGCACCGCCCCGATCGCGGCCGCGAGCTCGCGGGCGCGCGCCAGGTAGGTCGCGGCCGCGGCCTCGAGCTCCGGCAGCGGTGGTTGCAGCAGGGGGCCCTCGCGCTGGGCCTTGGAGCAGGACTCGAGCGACTCGTCGAGCACCGGATCGATGTCGGTCGCGCGGGCTCGCTTGCCGGCGATCTCGGCGGCGCTGACCTGGCGAAAGCCGGCGTAGAGCGGGACGCGGCTGGTATTGACGCAATCCACGTACAAGATCAGCTTGTTGGCGACCAGCTCGGGGGGCAGCGGCGCGCCGGAGGGTTTTTGGGCGTCGTCCGGGGTCAGGCGCTGCTGCAGGCGCTCGCCGATCTGATTGCGCAGCTCCTGGGTGGCGTCGCCGCAGGCCATCGGACCCACGAGACCGATCAGGCCAATGAAGACCATCAGCGTACGGGCCAGTCGCGCGGCGATGCTCACTTGATAAGCCGTCCTCACACCCAGTGCGGATCTTCGGGCACCAGGATGCGCAAGTAGTGATAAAGATTTTCGATGCGGTAGTGGTCGGCGGGCAGGAATTCCTCGCCGTCGATCTGGGCCGGCAGCGGGGGCATGCCCTCGGGTCTGGTGATGCGGATCTCGATCGTGCGGCCGCTGGGGATCACGCGGCGCGGCACGCCGAGCACCGCGAGGTCGTCGCCGGTCACCGGGTTGCGCTTGTGCGAGCCGATCGCGGCGGCGCCCCAGTCGGCGCCGTTCTTGACGATGATGACCTCGAACTTGCCGTCGTCGGGCTTGCCCTCGGGCGCGAAGATCCAGTCGCCGCCGTACAGGATCGTGCCCTTGACGATGACGTCGTTGAGCACGTCGAAGCGCAGCACCTGGTCGTCGACCCGGATCTCGGCGGCGAAGCGGGCGCGCCCGATCACCGACTTGACGATGTGCTTGACGTAGCTCGACAGCCCGGCGCGGATGTATACGAGCTTGTCGCGGTAGATCTGGCGCACCAGCGGGATCCTGGCCACGAAGTCGCGGTCGCGGTTGCGCTTGGCGAGGATCTGGGCCGACAGGCCGACGCCCCAGCTGTCGAACCACAGGTCGCGGCACAGCAGCTCGCCGCCGGGGCCGAAGGCCTCGACCTTGCCGACGTCGAGCCACTGCTCGATGCCCGCGGCGATCACCTTGATGTTGTCCGGCAGCGCCTTTGCCCCCGAACGGACCCCGAACGAACGACCCTGGTCGTTGGCGGTGCCCATCGGCAACATGCCCATCGGGACGTCGAGGCCGTATTGCTCGCGCGCCAGGATGATGCCCTTGGCCGTCTCCGCGAAGGTGCCGTCGCCGCCGAGGTAAATGACCCGGCCCACGTCGCCGCGCTCGAGCCGCTGGGCCAGCGCCGCGACCGTCGCGCCCGCCGGCAGGGTCGAGAAGAACTCGGGCTGCAGCCTGGCCTCGGTCAGCCCGGCCATGGCCGCCTCGATCGCCTTGGCGGCCTTGCCGGAGCGGGCGGTCGGGTTGCCGACCAGCAGCGAGATGCGGGGCTTGGCCACGGGGTCCGTAGCCTACACGTCGCGGGCACGCCGTGGCGGGGCGCGAAGCCGCGGAACGGACGCGGACCTTGCTCACGAGACCCGCGGTGAGCGCCGGGGTTTCATGCGCTTGCATACGGGCAACTCACGGGCGCGGCCCTGCCCGGCGTGGGTGCAGATCTGATACGCCTGAGGGCATGTTTCGCGCGCGCTCCGGTCTGTCCCTCGCCGTCTCCCTGCTGCTGGTCCCGTTGACGGGCGTCGCCTCGCTCGCGGCCTGTAGCGGCTCTGGCGACTCTGCCGGGGCGGTGCCCCCTGACGCGGTTGCGGCGCCGCAGCCCTTCAAGTTCGAGAATCCGGGCGGCATGTGGATGCCCGGGCAGATGGCGCAGCACGCGGACGACCTGAAGAAGCTCGGCCTCGGCTTCGACCCGGGCGCGCTGACGGACCCGACGGCGTTCCCGCTCGGCGCGGTCGTCAGCCTCGGGGGCTGCACCGCCTCGTTCGTGTCGCCGGACGGCCTGCTGATCACCAACCACCACTGCGTGACGCGGTACCTGCAGCACAACTCGACCCCGGAGCAGAACCTGCTGCGCCAGGGCTACCTGGCGAAAACCCGGGGCGACGAGAAGAGCGGCGGGCCGACGGCGCGCGTCTACGTGACGACCGCCTTCACCGACGTCACCGACAAGGTGCTCGGCGGCCTCGCCGAGGTCACCGATGACAAGCAGCGCTTCTCCCAGATCGAGGACCGTCGCAAGCAGATCGTCAACACCTGCGAGGCGGGTCGTCCGGAGATCGCCTGCACCGTCGCCAGCTACTTCGAGGGCGCCCAGTTCTTCCAGATCGAGCAGGTCGAGCTCCGCGACGTGCGCCTCGTGTACGCGCCCGACGCCGGCATCGGCAACTACGGCGGCGAGGTCGACAACTGGCACTGGCCGCGGCACACCGGCGACTTCTCGTTCCTGCGCGCCTACGTCGGCAAGGACGGCAAGGCCGCCGACTACAGCCCCGACAACGTGCCCTTCAACCCCAAGCACCACCTGAAGATCGCCACCGAGAAGGCCGCGCCCGGCGGCTTCGTGATGGTCGCCGGTTACCCCGGCCGCACCCAGCGGCTCAAGACCGCCTACGAGGCCCAGCAGGCCGCCGACTGGTATTACAGCCGCCAGATCGCCCTGTACGAGGAGCACATCGCCGTGCTCGAGGGCGTCGGCAAGGACCGCCCCGACGTCGCGATCAAGGCCGCCGCGCGCCTGCGCGGCCTGCAGAACTATCTCAGCAACTTCAAGGGCGTGCGCGACGGCCTGGTCAAGGGCGGCGTCGCGGCCGAGAAGGCCCGCCTCGAGGGCGAGCTGCAAAAGTGGATCGACGCCGACGCCGCGCGCAAGACCAAGTACGGCGAGGTGCTCGCCGCGATGGCCGCCATCAACACCGAGAAGTCGAAGACCCGCGAGCAGGACACGGCCCAGGAGGAGCTCCTGCGGGCCTCGGCCCTGCTCGGCGTCGCCAACACGATCATCAAGGCCGCCTCCGAGCGGCAAAAGCCCGACGCCGAGCGCAAGCTCGG
This sequence comes from Nannocystis sp., assembly GCF_013812955.1. GTDB lineage: Bacteria > Myxococcota_A > Polyangia > Nannocystales > Nannocystaceae > Nannocystis. Next base: position 3,293 of record NZ_JACCSO010000757.1, read on the forward strand.
CTTCCAGGAGCGCGACGCCAAGGACCTCGAGCAGGGCTTCCAGGCCATGCAGAGCGCCTTCGACCCCGACATGGACCGCGCCGTCTTCAAGCTCTACCTGCAGCGCGCCGCCCGGCTCCCCGAGGCCGAGCGCCCCGCCGCCCTGACCGCGGTGCTCGGCAAGAAGACCGCCGACAGCGACATCGACAAGGTGCTCGCCGGGCTCTACAAGTCGAGCAAGCTCGGCGACCCGGCCGTCCGCGTCGCGCTGCTGAAGACGGCGACGCCGGCGACGCTGGCGAAGAGCAGCGACCCCTTCATCAAGCTGGCGCTCAAGCTCCAGCCGCTGGTCGAGGCCCAGAAGGCGCGCGGCGAGACCCAGGCGGGCGCGCTGGCGGCGTTGCGTCCGCGCTACATCGAGGCGCTCAAGGCGTTCTCGGGCGGCACCCTCGCGCCGGACGCCAACGGCACGCTGCGCCTGACCTTCGGGACCGTGCGCGGCTACAAGCCCTCGGCCGACGCCGCGGAGTACACGCCGTTCACGAAGCTCTCCGAGGTGGTGGCCAAGGGCACCGGCGAGATCCCGTTCGACCCGCCGAAGGCCCTGGTCGAGGCGTTCAAGGCCAAGAAGTTCGGGCCCTATCTCGACCCGAAGCTCGGTGAGGTCCCGGTCGACTTCCTCGCCGACCTCGACATCACCGGCGGCAACTCCGGCTCGTCGACGCTGAACGCGAAGGGCGAGCTGACGGGCCTGGTGTTCGACGGCAACATCGAGGCGATGGCCAGCGACTGGGTGTTCATGCCCAGCATCACCCGCTCGATCCACGTCGACATCCGCTATGTGCTGTGGGTGATGGACGCGGTCGACAACGCCGACCACCTCCTGACCGAGATGGGCGTCACCCCGGCGATCTGAGCCGTGGATCTCCGGTGACCCGGGGCGCGCGCTGCGACGCACCCCGGCACCGCTTCGCGGCGCGACGCACCCCGGCACCGCTTCGCGGCGCGACCTCGGCACCACTTCGCTTGCACGGCGCGCGAGCACTCGTTATGTAGAGCGCGTGCACATCCGTTGCCCGATCTGCCAGCGAGAGGTCCGTAACGCGCCCGGCGACTATCCGTGGCGCCCGTTCTGCTCCGGCGCTCGGCTCGCCCTCGCCGAGCAGCGAACGCGGGTCAGGCGTCGTCGACCGGACCGCGGGCGCGCGGCGACGCCGGCACGCCGAGCTGCTTGGCGAGCTCGCCGAGGCGCAGCAGCTTCTCCAGGCTCTGCAACGACATGTCCGCGAAGACCGCGGCGATCGACGGCGCGCGGCCCTTGCGGACCGCGAACAGCATGCTGTTGTAAGGCAGGTCGCGCACGGACTGGCCGAAGGTCCGATCGTCGGGGATGTCGCGGCCGCGCTCGAGCGTCGCCTCGGCCTCGCTGCGCAGCGCCAGGAAGCGGGCGCGCACGGCCTCCCAGGCGGGGCGCGCGTCCGGGAAGTAGGCGAGGAACTCGTCGCTCTCGTTGGTGCGCACGACCTCGAGCAGGTGGCGCAGGTTGGTCTCGCCGCGCATGTGGTGCAGCGCGACGAACGCGGGCGACTTGATCTTGACGCGGTTGAACGCGGCGTCGCGGGCGACCAGCCCCTCGTGGCGGGCGGGGTCGAGGTCGCGCGCGAGCGGCGGCGAGGTCGGTCACGGGGTGGGTCGACACCAGCTCCCAGCCGTAGGCCGCGGCGAACGGCTCGGGCTCGGCCTCACGCAGCGAGACCATGTCGCGCGCGCCGTGCAGCAGCAGCCGCGCCTCCTCGTACCGGATCAGCATCGGGTCGCTCGGCACACACAGCTCGAACATGAAGCAGTGGTCGCTGCGGTCCGGAAGCCGGTAACCGCGGGCGCGGAACACGTCCCAGAACGCCTCGGCGATGCTGCGCTTGCAGTGCCGCAGCACCCCCTGGGCGTCCGGCAGCGAGGCGCTGGCCACGTGCCACACGCCGCGGTACGAGTACAGGGTGCACAGGGTGCCGTCGATCTTCTCGTAGAGCCGCGCGCTGCTCCAGTCGATCGGCGCAGCGTGGCCCTCGTGGGCGTTGAAGAACTTGTCGTAGGGATACGCGATCGGGCGAAAGTCATCCGCCTCGTCGACGACGATCCCACGGCACTGCCGGACCACCGGATCCGCCATCGGCGAGTCGATCATCGAGTATTTGAGGAGCACCAGCTGCGGGTGCTCGCGGTGGCGGCGGGTCTGCAGCGCCAGGCGCTGCGCCAGCGCCTCCACTCCCTCGCTGCGGAGCGCGCGGACTGCATCGATGTCGGCCATGAGGGGACGCAGCTTGTCAGGCGAGCGCGCCGCCCACAAGTGACTGGATCCGCGCCGTTCAATCTCGACGCGGCCCAGACGCCGTGTCGCATCAAGCGTTATCGGTCATCGATGATTCGGTGACCGGTATGGACCGATCACCGACCCTTCACTTCTTACGATTCTTCTTACGCCCGAGCTTCTCGGCCTTACGCCGGGCAGCGATCGCCTTGTAGTCGATGTTCTTGGCCGGCGCGTTCGAGTGCCCGCCCATGCCACCCAGGCCGCCGAGGTTCGGCATGCCAGGCATGCCGCCCATGCCCGGCATGCCGCCCATGCCCGGGAGTCCGCCCATGCCAGGCAGGCCGCCGCCGCCGAACAGGGAGCTGAGGGCCTCCGGGTTCTGGGCGAGCTTGCGCAGCGCGTTCATCTGCTTGAGGTTGCCCATGCCGGGGATCTTGTCCATCAGGCCGCCCATGCCGCCGGCCTTCTTGGGGCCGCCGAGGCCGGGGATCAGGCCGCCGAACATGTCGCCCATCATGCCGAACATGCCGCGCATGCTCAGGAACCGGCCGATCAGGGCCCGGACCTCCTCCTCGGGCCGCGCGCAGCCCCGCGACACCCGCTTGATGCGGCTGGCGACGAAGTCCTCGGGCTTGAGGTTGTTGGGGTCCGGCATCTCGCCCGCGGCCTTCTCGGTCTTGCGCTTGCGGCGGCTGAGCTTCGAGGCGGCGGTCTCCTTCGGACCCGTGTCGAAGAACACCTCGGGGTCGGTGCGCTCCTCCCTCGTCATCGAGCGGATGATCGCCTCGACCTTGGCGAGCTCCTTGTCGTCGGTGGCCGCCTGCATGGCCTCCGGCGGGATGTCGACGCCGAACATGCTGGCCAGGGGCATCTTCTCCATGATGTCCTTGAGGCTGCCCATGCTCTGGATGGTCTTGATCTGGGTCAAGAAGTCATCCATCGTGAACTTGCCCGAGAGCATCTTCTCGGCGTCCTTGGCGGCCTGCTCCTCGTCGACGACCTCCTGGAAGTCGTTCATCAGGCCGACGAGGTCGCCCATGCCCAGGATGCGGCTGGCGAGGCCCTCGGGGCGGAATTCGTCGAGCTTGTCGAGCTGCTCGCCGATGCCGAGGAACTTGATCGGCTTGCCGGTGACCGCCTTGACCGAGAGCGCCGCGCCGCCGCGGGCGTCGCCGTCGAGCTTGGTGAGGATGACGCCGGTGACGTCCAGGCGCTCGTCGAAGGTCTTCGCGGTGGTCACCGCGTCCTGGCCGATCATCGCGTCGATGACCAGGAAGATGTTCGAGGGCTGGACCCGGGTCTTGATGTCCTCGAGCTCCTGCATCAACACCGCGTCGATCGTCAGGCGACCGGCGGTGTCGTAGAGCACGAAGTCGAAGCTCTCGGCGGCGGCGCTGTCGGTCGCCTCGGTGCAGATGTCGACCGGGTTGGCGCCGTCGATCGAGAACACCGGCACGCCGAGCTTCTCGCCGAGGACCTTCAGCTGATGGACCGCGGCGGGCCGATAGACGTCGGCGGCGACCAGCATCACCTTGTACCCGGCCTTCTGCAGCTTGCGCGCGAGCTTGCCGGTGGTGGTGGTCTTACCGGAGCCCTGCAGGCCGACCATCATGATGCCGGTCACGCCCTTGCGGGCGCGGTTGAGCGACGTGTCGACCGGGCCCATCAGGGCGATCAGCTCGTCGTGGCAGATCTTGACGAAGTGGTCCTCGGGGCGGACGCGCAGGGTCTGGTCGGCCTTCTTGGCGACCAGCTGCACCTTCTCGCCCAGCGCCTTCTCCTTGACGGCCGCGAGGAAGCGCTTGACCACCCCGAACTCGACGTCAGCCTCGAGGAGGCTCAGGCGCACGTCCTTGAGCGCGGCGTTGACCACGTCCTCGGTCAGCTCACCCTTGCCGGTGACGCGCTCGCGCGCAGCTCGGAAACCCTTCGAAATCGTCTCAAACACGGCCGCGCGTTGTACCACGCCCGGGCGCCGCGCGCCGCTGCCGAGCGAGCGGGCGGGTGGAACTGGTTCGGCTCACTGGGCTGGCTCACTGGGCTGGCTCACAGGTTTTGCTCACAGGCGTGCCTCACAGGCTCGGGACCCGCGCGGCCTGCGTCCCCCGGCGCGCGCTGGTGAATCCCGGCGCGCCGGGCTACGTTGCTGCCCGCCCATGACCAAGCTCGCCGCGCCCAGGACTGCCAATGGCTCAGGATGGGGGGTCAGCCTGCGCTACCACGGGACCACCCTGAAGGACCTGCGGCTGCGCGGCGACCGGCCGCTGCGGGCCGGTGAGGGGCCAGAGTGTGCGCTGGTGGTGCCCGGGCTCGGCGGAGCGGTGGTGCTGGCGACCGGTTCGGTGCTGGCGCGGGTGGTCGGTCTCGGCGGGGTCGTGCGTCGCGGGGGCGAGCTGCTGTCGTACGAGGCGGAGGAGCAGCTGGTGCTCGCCCCCGGCGACCACGCCACGCTCACGCTCGACGCCCATCCGGAGATCACCCTCGAGCTGCGCCGCGAGGAATTCGAGCGCATCCCGCTGGCGACGCTCTTCCACGTCCGGGAGCTCGCGCGCCAGCTCGTGCTCGGCGCGGGCCTGCTCGCCGGCCTGGTCCTGCTGAGCCGCCAGGTGACCCCGGTCAGCGTGCTCGAGGTCAAGGGCGACCCGGACGTGCCGAACTCCGAGCTGGTCCGGGCGATGTTCATCGCCGCCGCCGAGGCGCCGCGCATCGAGCTCCACCCCCTCGAATTTCAGCGCATCGCTCCGCCGCCCGCGCCGGCGCCCCCGCC
>NZ_JACCSO010000758.1 GCF_013812955.1 Nannocystis sp.
CGGGGCCGCGGGCGCGCTGGTGCAGGAGCGCAGCGCGCACGAGGTCGAGGCCCTGTGCGCGGCGGGCAAGACCGCGGACGCGCGGAGACTCGCCGGTGAGTTCCTGGGCCGCTACCCGGACTCGCCGCATCGCGCCCGCGTCGCGGCCGAGTGCGCGGAAAAATAATTCGCGAGGCGCATCACGGAAGCCCTGGACCGCGGCCACCAACTCGCACATCCAGGAGCACCTCGTGAACACCCGCGCAAACATCCTCTCTCTGGCGGCCGTCGCCTGCCTGTCCCTCTCCTTCTTCGGCTGCACCGCGACGGTCGGCGACGCCACCGAAGGTGACGCCTCCTCGGGCGATCCGACCGGCAACGGCTCCAACCCGACCGACGGCGGCGGCGGCTTCAGCCCCTGCGACGCGGGCAACCCGTGCCCCGACGGCCAGTTCTGCTTCAACGGGATCTGCGCGCTCGGCTGCAACAGCGACGGCGACTGCGCGAGCAATCAGTACTGCGACACCGAGGGTGATCGCCTGTGCCACAACAAGACCGTGGAGACCTGCCCGGAGACGCCGTGCGGCGAGGGCCAGGAGTGCGTCAACGGCTTTTGCAGCGCCGGCGCGACCGACTCGTGCATGGCGATGCCCAACGGCGAGGACGGCTGCGCCAAGAACGAGCTGTGCATCGCGGAGCCGGACAAAGAAGAGAGCTACAAGTGCTACGCCTTCCCGGCCTGCGCCGCCGATGACACCTGCCCGGTCGGCAGCAACGGGGCGGTCTGCAACACCGATCTGATCCCGAGCAAGGACCGCATCTGCCTGGTCGGAGCCTGCGCCGACGCGGCCGAGCATTGTCCGCCCGACGACAAGTGCGTCAAGTTCACGGGCGAGCAGATCGGCAGCTGCAGCTCGGGCGCCTTCGGCGACCTGTGCAACGTGGCTGCCGACTGCGTCTCGAACACGTGCAGCGTCTTCATCCCGGGCCAGCCGGGGTTCTGCATGTGAGCGCCGGCCAGCGCCCCGCAGCTCACATGCACTCGTTGCGGGGGTCGCCGGGCGCGTGGCACTTGAGGCACACTCGGTGGTTGCGATTGGCCAGCGCGCTGCACCGCATCGAGTTGGCGAAGTCCGGGCCGTGCGGGCTGACGTTCAGGCCGCTGCGCGCGACGCTGGTGGTCGCGTGACAGGCCAGGCAGCTGTCCTCGGTGTGGCAGCTGGCGCAGGTGGCGATGTTGCGCTGGGCCGCGAAGGCGTGGCTCTGCGGGGCGTTCGGCGGGCCGTCCCAGCCGGGCGGGTGAAAGCGCAGCGGTGAGCCGACGCCGAACTTCGACTCGGGTGAGTTGCTGTTCAGGCCGAGGCGCTGGTGGCAGGCCAGGCAGTCGCTCTGCAGGCGATGGCAGCTCTGGCAATCCTGGGTCATCGCGCGGGCGTCGAGCGCGTGGATGCTCAGGTAGTCGCCCGCGTGGATCCGCATCGGCCGCACCGCGCCCGCGTGGCAGTCGGTGCAGGAGGTCTCGTCGTGGCACTGCATGCACAGCTTCGGGTTGGCCTTGGCCACGCCGCGGTGGTCCTCGACGAACGCGAGGTCGTGCGCCGCGCCCCAGCTGCTCTGCCCGCGCGGCACCAGCTGCGGCGCGACCCGGTCGCTGAAGCTGCGCGTGGCGAGCTTGCCGCTGCCGTCGGTCGGATGGCAGGCGCCGCAGCGCTCGGTCGCCTGGACCCCGTTGTGGCAGGTCAGGCAGGCCTTCTCGGCCGGCAGCTGCATCGTGGTCGCCAGCCGCACCTTGCTCATGTCGCCGTGGCAGGTCTCGCACTTGCCGCCGCGGTCGAGGTGGCGCTTGTGGTCGAAGGTCAGGTTGGCCTTCGGCGCGCGCAGGGTCGCGGCCACGCGCATCACCGTGCCGGCGGGATCGGGCGCCTGGGTCACGCGGGTGTGGCACATGTCGCAGCGGGCCGGCTCGCCGGCGGGTCGCGGGTGCTGGGCGCCGTGACAGCCGTCGCAGCTGGCCCCGGTCGGGAAGTTGAAGTCGGCGGTCTGGGTCGAGCCGCGGATCTTCGTGTGGCAGCGGACGCAGTCGATCTTGAGCGCGAGGTGCTGGCTGTGGTTGAAGCGCAGCGGGATGTCCTGCTCGGGATACACCGGGCTGCCGCCGCGCGCGGGCCCGAGCAGCACCGGCGCGGTGGTCGGGATCTCGCCCTGGGTCAGGCCGCCGCCGGCCTGCACCACCAGGCCGAGCGCAAACGCGGCGAGCAGCGTCAGGCCGGCCGTCACGCCGAGCTTCGCCGTCGACCCGCGCCTGGCCTTTGGAGCATGTCCTTGAGTCTTCTTCATGACCTCACCTCCCGACCCTCAGCGTCCAGTCGGCTGTCAGCGCGCCGAACACCCGGAAGGCTTGTGTGTAGAAGCTGGTGAACATCTCCTCGCCGAGCACCGCGAGGTGGACCCCGCGCCACAGCTGAACATTGACGCCGGCCTGGACCGCGATGCTGTGGCCCTCGCGCACCGCGCTGTACTCGTCGCGGTAGCGCATCGCGTACAGGCGGCCGTCGAGCGCGACCCGGTCCCACGCGACCATCGTCCGGGTGTCGAGGCTGCCGCCGAGCCGCAGCCCGCCCTCGCCGCCGATGCCCTGGCCGTCGAGGCGCGCGGAGAAGCGGCGCACGCGGAAGCTCGCCGTCGCCCCGCCGCCGGCGCCGACCCGCACCTTCTGCTCGGGCGCGGTCGCCAGGTGGGCGGTGGTCGCGTCGCGAAAGAAGCGAAACTGGCCGCGCGCCGCCAGGGTCCAGCGGGTGCCAAGGCCGACCTGATAGACCAGGCGCGCGTCCTCGAAGGCCTGCAGGTTGAAGACGTTGAAGATCGAGTCGAGGTCGAAGACCGGCCGCGTGCGCATGTACATCGCCCGCAGCAGGTGCTTCGGCGTATACGCGATCTGCAGGCCGACCGAGACATCGTCGAGGCGACCGGTGCCGAGGTTGTAGCGCAGCGCCGCGTAGGGGCTGAGCTGACCCTTGGCCGCGTTGGCCGCGACCGTCAGGCTCACGAACTCCTGGTCGACCGCACCCGCGAGCCCCGCGCTGCCGTCGTCGTTCAGGATCTTCTCGTTGAGGCTCGCCGGTGAGAAGGTCCGGCGGTAGGCCAGGCGCGCGTCGAGCCAGCGGATCCCGACCGCGCTGACGGCCGCACCGACCATCGGCGAGCGCTTGCTGTCGGCCGGGGTGTTGGCGGTGCCGTCGAGCTCGAAGGTCGGGAAGCCGAACAGCGCGCTGCCGTCGACCTGAAACCCGCCGAAGGCCTCGAGCCCGAGGTGCACCGGGGTGCGCAGCCGCAGCCACGCGCCGTCGTAGGCGTACCAGTCGAGGCCCGACATCTCGAACTGTCGCCCGGCCCGCACGTCGATCATGCCGCGCAAGTTCTCGGCCTCGAGATACGCGAACATGATGTCGATCTGCCGCCCGTCGATCTGCTTGACCAGCAGATCGGCCTGGCTCTGGCCCTCGCGCGCGTAGCTGCCGAAGTCGTGGCGGATCCGCATCGAGGTGACGATCCGCAGCTGGCCGTCCTCGTGGGCCCGGCGCCGCTCACCGGCGTCGCGCGGCTGCAGCAGATCGTAGACGCCCAGGTTGATGTACTGGACCAGCCGCCGGCGCGACAGCAGCAGCCCCTCGGGTCCGGGCGCGCGCACCATGTAGCCCTCGCCGAGGGTGCGCGCGACCGTGCGGATCTCGGTGGCCCTCGCCGTACGCGAGCCCAGGAACAGCGTGCTGGCCAGCGCGACGGCCATCATTGCCGTGGTCATCGCGGTGGTCATCGCCGTCCTCGGCGCGTACCCGACCCGCGACGGCGCGCGGCGAACCCGGCGCGCTCGCCTCCCGCTGGCGACTTGCGCCGCGATCGTTGCCCCTGGTGGCCTCAACTCGCCGTATGCTAAGCCATCCGCGGCCCGGGGAGGACGCCCGCTGCGCGGCTCCGGCACATCTCGGTCTGGTCCCGGGCTACTGGCCCTGAACTTCCCCCGGAACCTCGCCGGAACTTCGGATACCTCGGCCCTGTCTGGACATCCCCGTGAAGCTCTGCCCCCGCCTCGCTCTCCGTTGCGCCGGCGCCGCGCTCGCGGCCTGGACCGCTGGCGCCTGCCGGCCCTCGACCGCCACGAATCCGCCCCCGGAGGTCATGGGCCCGGTGCCGTGGGCCACGGGCGACGTGCTCGCGGTCCAGCCGATCTCGGGGGCCAGCCCGGCCGCGCGGGTCGCTCGCCTCGACGCGCAGCTCGACCTGCTCGACGCGGCCCGCTTCGCCGACGACGCCGACGCGCGCGAGCGCCTGTGGATCAGCCTCGGTGGAACGGCCCGCAATCGCGGCCCGGAGGCGACCCGCGACGCCAGCAGCCGCCTGCTCACCGAGGCGATCCAGCTCGACACCATCGCCGGCCTCGACGATCAGGCGCACGAATTCATCGGCGGCGTGATCGCCATGCTCACCGCCGACCTCGGGCTCGTCGGCGCCGCCGAGGACCTCTCGATCCGCACCGCGGCCTACCGCGATGTCGCCGATTCGGGCCACCCGCGCGCCGCCGACAACGCCCGCTGGCGCCTCTACGATCACGTGCGCGGCTGTTTACAGGGCGCCATCTCGGCCCCGCAAGAGCGTCGCATGGAGATCGCCCTGCACAGCCTTTATGTCCGTGAGGACAGCCTCGAGCCCTGGCTCGGCGATCGCCCGGTGCACGCCCAGGACCCGCCGTTGTCACCGCCAGCCCTGCTCACGCTGCTCGTCGGGGCCCGCGACCAGGTGGCCGCGGATGCGCGCTGGACCGGCGTGGTGGCCCGCCGCGCGCGCGCCGATGCCTCGCTCGAGACGACCGTGCTCGGCGCCTTGCCGGCCGCCCGCGATCCTTCGTGGCCGCTGGCCGTGATGCCGCGCGGGGTCGGCCGCCGCGACAGCCTCGCCCCGATCGTCAGCATCGGCGACGGCGAGGTCACGATCGACCTCGGCCACCCCACCGCCCGCGTCGCCAAGCTCGGCGCGCCCGAGCTGGTCCCCGCGGTCACCGCGGCGCTCGCCCTCGACGGTCGCGGCACGGTGCTGCTGGTCGCCCCGCCGCTGTTGCCCTCCCCTGCCCTGCAAGCGATCACACGCACCCTGGTCGAGGCCCGCGTCGCCCGCATCGAGCTCGCGCTACGCGAGCCCCGGGTCGCCCAGGACAGCGGCGACGTGATCCTGCAGCTGCCGCTCGAGGTGCTGCAGGACACTGATCAGGGCGCCGCTGCCAAGGCGCTGCGCAAGGCTCGCGTGCATGTGCACCTCGGCGGCCGCGGTGCAAGGCTCGCCGTCGACGGCAACTGGCTCGCGCTGCAATCCAGCCCGGCCGACTTCGAGACCCAGCTCGCCGCGCTGCGTCAGGCCTACCCGCGCGAGCACATGATCACGCTCGCGCTCGGCGACGACGTGCTCTACCAGCAGCTGCTCGATCTGCTGCGCGCCTTGATCGGTGGACCGGGCCGCAACTTCGAGGTCGCCGCCCTGCGCCCGGGCGCCGCCCCACCGCCCGAGCTCGAGTCCCCCAAGCTCAACAAGATGATCGTCGCCGAGCAGCGTCGCCTCGAGCGCCGCAGCGAGCTCGCCGGCCCGACCGCGCGCGCGGGCCTCGAGCAGCCCTTCCCGCTCGCCACCGGCGACCAGCAGCGGCTCGAGAAGCTCGCCCGCGAGCTGCTGCGCTGCCTGCCCGAGCTCGAGACCCCGCTGCCCGCAGGCGCACACCTGCGCCTGCATCTGCGCTTCGAGGAGGGCCGTCTCGGCCGCATCGGATCAGAACAGCCGGACAAGCGCCTGCGCCTGCCCGCCGCGCGGCTCGCCGCCGTGCAAGCCTGCGCCGAGGATGAGAGCCGCGGCTTTCGCCTCCGCGAGCACCGCGACGTCGTCACCGCCGACGTCCTGCTCAGCGCCCGCTGAAGGCCCTTGAGAGTTGGCGCGCTTTGCCGCACGCTCGCGCTGCTTCATGACCACGCCGACCTTGTCCCGCCGCGGCGCGACCGCGCCTGCCTCGCCGATCCGCCGCCTCACGCCCTACGCCGACGCGGCGAAGGCCCGCGGGATCCACGTGCACCACCTGAACATCGGCCAGCCGGACCTGCACACCGTCAGCCCGATGCGCGCCGCCTATGCCCGCTTCAACGACGAGGTGATCGCCTACAGCCCCTCCGAGGGCTATCTCTACTACCGCGAGGCGCTGGCCGGCTACTACAATCAGCTCGGCCACGACGCCGGTGGCGGTCCGATCGAGCCCTCGCAGATCCTGGTCACCGTCGGCGGCTCCGAGGCGCTGCTGTTCACGATCGCGGCCGCCTGCGACCCCGGCGACGAGATCCTGGTCGCCGAGCCCTACTACACCAACTACGCTGGCTTCGCCCACATGCTCGGCGTGACGGTCACGCCGGTCACGACCCACGCCAGCGAGGACTTCGCGATCCCGGTCGATCGCATGCGCGCGGCGATCACCCCGCGGACCCGGGCCTTCATCGTGCCCTCGCCGGGCAACCCGACCGGCATGGTGCTCTCGGCCGCCGATCTGCGCGCGCTCGGCCAAGTCTGCGTCGACGCCAACATCTTCTTCGTCGTCGACGAGGTCTACCGCGAGTTCGTGTACCCCGAGCCGCCTGTCCCTTCAGGCATGCCCCTTCCGCCAGCTCCCTCGGTGCTGGCGATCCCCGAGCTCGCCCGGCACGCGGTGATGATCGACTCGGTGTCCAAGCGCTACTCCGCCTGCGGCGCGCGGGTCGGCTGCCTCGTCACCCGCAACCGCGACTTCTACCTCTCCTGCCTCAAGTTCGCGCAGGCCCGGCTCTCGCCGCCGACGGTCGACCAGTTCGCCGCCGCCGCCGCGCTCGCCACCCCGGTGCCGGAGATGCGGGCGATGATCGACGCGTACCGCGCCCGCCGTGATCTCATCGTCGCCGGCCTCAACCAGATCCCCGGGGTCCGCTGCCCGAACCCGACCGGCGCCTTCTACCTGGTCACCGACCTGCCGGTCGCCGACGCCGAGGACTTTTGCATCTTCATGCTCCGCGACTTCGACTTCGAGGGCGAGACCGTGATGATGGCCCCCGCGGAGGGCTTCTACGCCACGCCGGGCATGGGTCGCAATCAGGTCCGCCTCGCCTACGTGCTCGACCCGGACAAGCTCACCCGCTGCCTGCTCGTGCTGCGCGCCGGCCTGAGCGCTTACGCGCGGCGGCAAACCGCCGCTGCGACGTGAACCAGCCGCACCTGAGCGAGCCATCACCCGAGTCCGGCGCCCCGGCGGCCGGTCGATCCGCGATACCATCGACGGTGCACCCATGAGCCTGGTCGCACCCACTCCGCTCGGCTTCGAACGCAGCCCCGTCGCCGGGACCACCCTCGAGGACCTCGACCTCGCCAGCATGCACGCCTACCTGCGGCTGCGCGTGGCGAGCCTGCGAACCGCAGGTGAGGCGGTCGACCCGGCCCTGTTCGACCGCGCCGCCCAGCGCCTCGGCCTGGTCGGCACCGTCGCCTCGCAGCTGACCCCAACCGTCGTCGGTCTCATGGCCTTTGGGACAGCGCCGCAGCTGGCCCGCCCGGAGTGGGGCGTGTCGTGCGTGCGCCTGCGCGGCGCCAGTCTGGCCGACCCGGTCGCCGCGCGCGGCGACCTCGAGGGCCGCCTCGAGGAGCTGGTCACCGGCGCGCTCGCCTTCGTGCGTGGCAACACCCGGGTCGCGCCGAACCTCATGAGCCCGACCGAGCCCTCGCCCGAGTACCCCGAGGAGGCCGTGCGCGAGGCGGTGCTGAACGCCCTGCTGCACCGCGACTACCGGCTGAGCGGCCGCGTCTCGCTGCGGATCTTCAACGACCGGCTCGAGGTGTGGAGCCCCGGCGGTCTGGTCCTGCCGATCGCCCTCGACGACCTCGCGCAGCACGGCGGCGCCTCGTTCCCGCGTAACCCGCTACTGACCGCCACCGCCCGCTCGCTCGGCATGGGCGAGCAGGTCGGTCGTGGGATCCCGACGATCCGCCGCGCCCTCGCCGAGGCCACCAGCCTGCCGGTGCAATTTCATACCGCGCAGACCGAGGTCCGCGTGGTGCTGCCGTCGTACATCAACGCCTCGATCGGCAACGTCGCCGGCAACTGAGACCGCGGGGCGATCGGGCGCGCGAGCGCCCCGACAATTGTCTTGCTGCGTTCGCCGCCCCGCCGGAAGCTCTTCCGATGTCCGGCCGCGCAGCGAAGCTATCACCTGTCCTTTGGGCCATGCTCGCGGCCTGCTCCCCGCCCGCCGCGCCCGCCACGAAGCCGGCCCCCGCAGCGAGCGACACACCCGTGGTCGCCCAGCCCACGGGCACCTCACCCACGGTCGCCATACCCACAGCCAGCTCGCCGACACCGCCGCGCCCCGCGACCGCGGGCTGGAAGAGCTTCGACGAGGGCGGCCTCGTCGGCTTCAAGGACGCGCAGGGCAAGGTCGCCCTGTCCCCTCGCTTCGCCACCGTCCAGGAGTTCTCGCCCGGCGGCATGGCCTGCGGGGCTGACAAGGACGGCTGGGTCTGCATCGACGGCAACGGCACCCCGCTGCTGCGCCCCTTTGTCTTCGACAACGGCCCCGACCAATTCTCGGAGGGCCTCGCCCGCTTCGTCGAGGCCGGGAAGCTCGGGTTCTTCGACGAGACCGGCTTCAAGAAGATCCCCGCGCGCTTCAGCTTCGCGCGGCCCTTCGCGGGCAATCGCGCGGCCTTCTGCGACGGCTGCACGCGCCGCTGCGAGGCAGAGGGCGAGCACTGCGACATGGTCGGCGGCAAGTGGGGTCTTATTGATAAGACCGGCGCCGAGATCGTGGCCCCGACCTTCGACGAGCTCGACGACTTCGAGGACGGCAAGGCGCGCGCGAGGCGGGACGGCGAGCAGATCGTGATCGACCCCGACGGGCGGGTCACCAGCAGGTTCATCCAGAAGGGCGGCTGAGCCCGATGATCAGCGATCCGCGCGCTCGTCGTGCGCTCACGCGATCGCCGCGTGCGGGTCCCACAGGCTCTCGGCCACCAGATGCACGACGCCGTGCGCCGACTGGATCTTGCCGCTGACCCCGAGCACCGGCGCCGTACGGATCAGCAGCTCATGGCGCTCGCGCACGTTGGCCCAGACGATCACGTTGAGCATGCCGGCCTCGTCCTCGAGGGTCACGAAGGTCACGCCATGGGCCGTCTGCGGGCGCTGCTTGCAGGTCACCGCGCCGACCGCCTCCGCCGGGGTGCCGTCGCGCAGGCGTCGCAGCGCCGCGGTGTCGCGCAGCCCGATCGCCTGCAAGGCGGGGCGCCAGCTCGCCAGCGGGTGGCCGTGCACGCTGTGCTGCGCGCGGCGATAGTCCCAGGCGACCGCCTCCTCGCCGCTCAGCGGCACGAACAGCGGCTGCTGTCCGGCCGGCGCCATCGCCTCGGGCAGCGCGAGCGGGCTGTCCTTGAGGACAGCCATGCCGCGCACCGCCCAGATCGCCGCGCGTCGGTCGAGGCCGAAGCCGTCCAGCGCGCCGGCCTCGGCGAGCGCGTGCAGGGCCGGGCGTGACAGCCTCGTCCGGCGCACCAGCGCCTCGAGGCTCGCATAGGGCCCCGGCTCCGCCTCGAGCGCCGAACGCTCCGCGGCCCCCAGACCCTTGATGTAGCGCAGGCCCATGCGCAGCGCGAACCTGTCCGGCCTGTCATCAATCGGCTCGAGCGTGCAGTCCCAGGCGCTGCGCTGGACGTCGATCGGTCGCAGCTCGACGCCGCGGCGCTGGGCCTCGGAGACGATCGTCGACGGGTGATAAAAGCCCATCGGCTGGGCGTTGAGCAGCGACGCGGTGAAGGCCGCCGGATAGTGACAGCGCAGCCACGCGGTGACGTAGGCGATCAGCGCGAACGAGGCCGCGTGGCTCTCGGGGAACCCGTACTCGCCGAAGCCGCGGATCTGCGCGAACACCCGCTCGGCGAACTCGCGCTCGATGCCGCGGGCCGCCATGCGCTCGACGATGCGATTGTGATGCGCCTCGATGCGGTTCTCCGCGCCCCAGGCCGACATGTCGCGGCGCAGCTGATCGGCCTCGCCCGGCGTGTAGTCGGCCGCGAGCATCGCCAGGCGCATCACCTGCTCCTGAAACAGCGGCACCCCGAGCGTCTTGCCGAGCACCCGCTCGAAGCTCGGGTGCGGCATGACCACCGGCTCCTCGCGGTTGCGGCGGCGCAGGTACGGGTGGACCATGTCGCCCTGGATCGGCCCCGGTCGCACGATCGCCACCTGGATGACGAGGTCATAAAACGTCCGCGGACGCAGCCGCGGCAGCATCGCCATCTGCGCCCGGCTCTCGACCTGGAACACCCCGAGGGTGTCGCCGCGGCTGAGCATCGCGTAGGTCGCCGGATCCTCCGCCGGCACCGTCGCCATCGTCAGCGAGCGGCCGTGGTGCTCGCGGATCATGTTGAGACAGCCGCGGATGTGGCTGAGCGCGCCGAGCCCCAGCAGGTCGACCTTGAACAGCCCGAGATCCTCGACGTCGTGCTTGTCCCACTGGATGATCGTGCGGCCCGCCATCGCCGCCGGCTCGATCGGGACCAGGCCGTCGATCGGCTCGTGCCCGAGCAGGAAGCCGCCGGGATGCGTCGCCAGGTGCCGCGGGAAATTCTCGAGCTCGCCGGCCAGCCGCAACCAGTGCCGCTGCGCCGCCACCGTCGGGTCGACGCCCGCGGCCTCGATCATCGCCGGGTCGATGCCCGAGCCGTACAGCCCCTGCAGCTTGGCGACGCGATCGATCGTCGTCTGCGGCAGACCCAGCGCCTTGCCGACGTCGCGCAGCGCCGAGCGCGGGCGGTAGCGCGTCAACATCGCGACCATCGCCGCGCGACGCCGGCCGTAGCGCTGATACACGTACTGGATCACCTCCTCGCGGCGCTCGTGCTCGATGTCGAGGTCGATGTCCGGCGGCTCGGCGCGCTCGCGGCTGATGAAGCGCTCGAACAGCAGGTCCATGCGCAGCGGATCGATCGCCGTGATCCCCAGGCAGTAACAAACCGCCGAATTGGCGGCGCTGCCGCGCCCCTGGCACAAGATCCCGGAGCGCCGGCAAAACTCGACGATGTCGTACATCGTCAAGAAGTAGCCGCCGTAGTCGAGCTCGGCGATCAGGGCCAGCTCGCGCTCGAGCTGACGGCGCACGTGCAGCGGCGGCTCGCCGTCGTAGCGGCCGCGTGCCCCCTCGAGCGTCAGCTGCCGCAACCAGTCGCGCTCGCTCGAGCCCTCCGGCACCGACTCGGCGGGATACCGGTACCGCAGCTCGGTCAGTGAAAACGTGCAGCGCTCCGCGACTTCGAGCGTGCGCGTCAACGCGTCCGGATCGTCGTGATAGAGCGCCTGCATCGCGGCCATGGATTTGAGGCCGTGCTCGGCGTTGCCGCGGATCTGCGTGCCCGCGGTCGCCAGCGTAAGACCGTGGCGGATGCAGGTGACGATGTCCTGCAGCGGGCGGCGGGCCGGATCGTGATAGAGGACCTCGGTGGCGGCGACCAGCGGCACGCCCAGGCGTCCGGCGCTGCCCCGTAACCGGCTCTCCGCGGGTAGTTCGCTGGCCACGCGGTGCCGGGCCAGCAGCGCGTAGAGCCGGCCGGCGAACGGCTCACGCAGCGCGGGCAACATGTCCGGGTCGCTGACCAGCGCGATCAACCCCTCGCTCGCCCCCGCCAGCTCGCGCAGCCGGATCCGACTATGTCCCTTGGGACAGGCCAGCCGCCCCCGCGAGATCAGCCGACACAAGTTACCCCAGCCGACCCGACTGGCCGCCAACAACACCACCGGCCGCGCCACCGGCAGCGCTCCACCGCCGCGTGGACCACCTGTCCCCGGGGACAGCTCACCGAGCGCCCCGGCCCGTTGATTCCAGGCCGGCTTGCGGCGCTTGGCCGGCCGCGCGTTCGGGTCGAGTTCGGCCAGCCCCAGCAATTCATCGGGCTCACCGATGCCGAGCTGGGCCCCATGGATCAACGGCAACGCCAGCGGCGACGCGCTGACATGCCCGCGCACGGAGCCCGACACGCTGTCGCGGTCGGTCAGCGCCATCGCCCGCAGCCCCAGCGTCCTGGCCTGCTGCGCCAGCTCCTCCGGGTGCGACGCGCCCTCGAGGAACGAGAAGTTGCTCTTGACCCACAGCGCCGCGTATTCGAGCTGTGCCATCGTTCAGTCCAGCAGCGCGTGCAGGAACCAGCGCGCGCGCGCGCGGTCGTGATAGACCCAGGCGATGTCGCCGGCCGAGGTCTCGGCGAAGTAATAGTCGCGCTCGACGGTGCGGGCCCACCAGCCGCCGCTGACCCGGTGGGGCCCGTCCATGTTGATCACCACGCCGCGGACCAGGCCGGTGCTGCCGAGCCAGGAGCCGTCGTCGTCGGGGCCCGGCCAGGGCGGCAGCGGCAGCGGGCGCGGCAGCAGGCGCCGGCACAGCGGCGGCGCGGCCAGGGCCTCGTGATGGTTGGCCGGCATATCCTGAACTTTGGGACAGCTCGCCTGCGTCACCGCCTCCCAGGCGAAGCCGGCCTCGGGCAAGTGCGCCGGACGCAGGCGCGCGCGCGTCACCGACTGCTCGCCGAAGGCCGCGCGCAGGCGGGCG
>NZ_JACCSO010000008.1 GCF_013812955.1 Nannocystis sp.
GAGCCGAGCAGCGACGCCGCCGACGCGCTGGCGCTGGCGCTGTGCCACGCGCAGCTCGACATGTCCGCAGGGCCAGGTCGGAGGCCGGCGTGATCGGCTGGCTGTCCGGGGTGGTGGTCGCCCGCGACCCCGCGCAGGGCGTGGTCGTGCTCAACGTCGGGGGGGTCGGCTACGAGGTCCGCGTATCGATGCAGACCCTGGCCTCGGTCGGCGACCTCGACGAGCTCTGCACCCTGTGGATCCACACCTACGCCCGCGAGGACGCGCTGACGCTGTTCGGCTTCGCCAGTCCGGCCGAGAAGCGGCTGTTCCTGCTGCTGCTCGGGGTGCCCAAGGTCGGACCCAAGCACGCGCTCGCGGCTCTGGGCGGGTTTCCGTTCGAGGAGCTGGTCGAACACCTGCGCCAGGGCCGGGAAGACCAGCTGCAGAAGATCCCCGGCGTCGGCAAAAAGACGGCCGAGCAGATCTTGCTGTCGCTCGGGGACAAGGTCGGCGAACTGGTGATGGCCGGTGAGGACGCGCCAGGCGCGGCCCCCAGAGCGGCGCGCCCGGACGGCGGCTCGGCCATGCAGGACGAGGCGAAGAACGTCCTGGTGGGGCTCGGGTGGCGGATCAAGGAGGTCGAGGGCGCGCTCACTCGCGCGGTCGCGGCCGGCTGGTCCGATGATTCGGGGGCGCTCGACGATCTGGTGCGGCGGACCCTCGCGCAGCTGATGGAACGCTAGGACCTGCGGGCGCAGTCGCGCCCGCTCGGCCAGCTGTTGCACGCCGTCGCATGCCGACGATCACAGCTTGGGGCAGTCGAGCTTCTTGTTCTGGGAGAGCTCGCAGGTCGCCGAGATGGCGACGCCTTCGGGGGCGGGCCCGGAGCGGACCAGGATGAATTCGAGGTTGTAGCCGTTGTCGACGCAGGTCTTCGACATGTCGTCGATGGCGCTGGGCGTGGCGCCGGCGGTATCGGTCTTCATGGCGAAGCACACCGTCTGGCCCGCGGGCACCGTCCATACGCCGTTGACCTCGCTGCACTCGGAGACGGCGGTGCGCGGGTCGGCGAAGCTCTCCTGGTAGACTTGGCAGTCCGGCTCGAGGGTGTCGGGGCTGTCCGGATCGGTGTCGCGCACGCAGTACGGCATGCAGGCCGGCTTGATCTGATCGGCGATCTCATCGGCGATCGACTGCAGGGCGCCCGAGTAGTCCTGCTGGCAGATCGAGTAGAGGTTGCGCTTGGCGGCGTTCGGGTCGGCGAAGGCCTCGGCGAACTCGCGCTCGCGCACCGGCGGCATCGCGGTCGGGGCGAAGCTCGGATCGTCGCCGGCCAGCACGCAGCCGGGCCCGATGCCGAACAGGGCCTGGTGGTCCGGGTCCGGAGAATCTGCGTAGGTGAGCTCCGTGGCGCGTGTGTCGTAGCCGACCGGAACACCGGCGATCATCGAGACCAGGACGCGCTGGCTCGCGTCGATGTTCTGCTTGCCGGCCTCGATGGTCTTGACAAAGCCGACGTACTCGCTGACCGGCTTGAGCACGGCGTCGGCGTCGGCGACCCCGACCTTGGGGTCGAAGTTGTCGATGCCCCAGTTGGCCGCGTGGCACTCGCTGTAGGGGCTGTCGCCGGTGCACTCGACGCCGGCCCTCCAGCACAGCGCGGAGGTCGGCTGGACGTCGTCCGGGCTGTTCCAGAACACCTTGTTGCCGATAAAGACGTCCTTTTGGGCCTGCTGGTACGAGCAGTCGGCCTCGTCCGTGAGGATGACGATCGACAGGACCGCCGCCTCACGCAGGAAGCCGTAGTTGGCGGGCGAGCCCACGTCCGAGGCCTTGGCGAGCGCCTTGTACATGCTCTCGAGGTGCGACTCGAAGCCGCAACCGGCGACGCCCTGCGGGCCGTAACACTGGAAGGCCTCGACGTTCGAGTCGGCGCCCTCAATGTTCGACTGGCCGTCGCTGCGCTCGATCCACTTGCGCGGCGCCGGCGTGGCGTCGTACTGGGTCGTCGTCGCGCGCACCTTCAGGTCGCCGTCGGTCTTGGCGCAGTAATCGGTGCAGGTGAATCCGAAGTCCGCGTTGTTGTACTTGAACTCGTTGCTGGCCACGCGGTCGAGGCAGCTCGACAGCACCAGCGTGCCGTTCTCCGGCGTGGTGTTGGGGCAGCGCGGGTTGCCGGCGTCGGTCGTGGTGATGCCGATGCGGTAGTTCGCGGCCACCTCGGCGGACTCGAGCACGCCGATGAACGAGGCGAAATTCTGCGAGAGCAGCGCTTGCTCCTCGGCCATCGACCCGGAGTTGTCGATCACGAACAGGACGTCGACCTCCTTGTTGAAGGCGATGGCGACGCCCCCCCCGCCTCCACCGTCCGTGGGGTCGTCGCCGCTGGTGCCGCTGGTGCTGCTGCTGCCGCTGTTGGCGTTGACGCCGTCGGTTGATCCGTCCTTGTCCGGACCGCAGCCGAGCGCGGCGATCAGGAAGGCGGGGGTGATAGTCCGGAGGATAGACATGAGCTTGCCAGTCTATCGGAGACGTCCGCCAGCGTCAGCCGGTGTCAGCCGGCATCAGCCAGCATCAGCCAGCGAGCCCGCGCGGATCCGGTGACGTCGGGCCGAGGCCGAGGCGGGCGCGCCAGCGCTGCAGGGTCTCGGCGTCCACGAACACCAGATAAAAGCACAGCATCTGCGCGCTGAAGTAAAACAGCTGATACATGGTCGCGGCGATCATGATGTGCATGGCGACGCCGATGGCGAGGCCGAAGGGCCGAAGCCTTCGCGCGCCGATCAGCAGCGGCGCGAGCAGCTCGAAGCCGAGGGCGACGTGCTGCAGCAGGGTCATCGCCCACATCGGCGTCATGCGCACGAACAGGGCCGCGATGTCGGTCATGTAGATGTTCTGCAGCTGGGCCCACAGCACGTCGTTGCTGGTCAGCCAGTCGCCGCGCAGCGACTTGCATATGCCCGAGGTCGCATAATGAATGAGCAGGGTCAGCTGCAGCACCCGCACCGGCCACGCGGGCATGGCATCGTCGTGGTCGGGTGTGGGGGCCAGAACGAGGACCAGCAGCGACAGGATGAACAGACGGTTGAGGGTGAAGGCCGAGATCGGGTCGGCCAGGGACACGTAGATCACCAGCAGCAGCGCGACGAGCGTGGCCGGGCGGCGCAGCCAGCCGAAGATCGCCAGCGCGATGCTGGCGAACAGGCCGACGCCGAACGCCGGGAGCAGGGCAGGGGGCAGCAGCGGCAGCTGCGGGGCGTTGATGCGGTCGGCGGCGGGCGTGGGGTGAAAGCCGGTCGTGGTCAACCACTCGGCGGCGTGCATCCAGCGGGCCAGCATGTAGATCGCCAGCATGAACAGGATCGCCTGGCGAAACGTGGCCAGGCGGATGGCGGGCACCGGGCCGTACCAGTAGCGGTCCCAGCGCTCACGGATGCGCATCGGCGGGCTCCTTCGGCGGCAGATGGAGCGACATGACCCGGGTGCGATTGGGCGGAAATTCCGACAGTGGCGGCGGACGGGCGTCGCCGGTCGGCGGCTCGTCGACGCTCGGGATCGTCCAGGCCCAGACGAAGCGCAGCTCGATCGGCTGCTTGCCTTCCGGGTGCAGCTCGGCGTGGCGCTGATACAACCAGGCCGCGAGCTCCTCGCGCCCGCGCGACTTCTTGCCGTCCCACCGGGCTAGATACCGGTGCAGACGGGTGCGATAGCCGAAGGGCTCCATCTCGAAGTACCCGGCGAGGTCGAGGGTCTCCCATGCCGGCTGGCCGAGGTAGCGCACCTCGACGTAGTAGGTGTTGCGCGAGCTCGGGCGATCGGTGAAGAGGCAGCTGATGTCGTGGCAGCGGTGGAAATTCCACGGCTCACCAGGGATCCGCGCCTCGGAGACGGCACCGTGCCACAGCACCGGCGCGAACCAGAGCGCGAGGAAGCCGACGACGCAGATCCGGTCGCGGAGCCGGGGCGCGATGCGAGGCATGGGAGACCCGGTTTGCCACGTGCACCGCGCGCTTGTCGAGGGGCGGACAGCAGCTGTGCGCGCCCGCCGGGTGCACGCGGCACTGGCAGTGTTTTGTCGCCGCGGCGGCGAGGATGTGCGAAGCATGACTGTCATGGTGATCGCGATCAGGCCCTGGGTTCTCGGTGTGAGCTGCATGCTGGGTGCGGCCTGCGGCGACAGCGGCGCAGGCGGGAGCGAGACTGAACCCGGCAGCGAGACCGGCACCCCGCAGACCGGCGTGCCGGCCAGCGAGGGGCCCACCAGCGACAGCGCCTCGCCGACCAGCGATGCAACCACGGCGGCCAGCGGCGCGACCGCGAGCGCCGGCGAGACCTCACCCGCGACCGACGGGGCGGGCAGCACCGGCGACGCGTCCGCGGCCACCAGCGAGAGCGATGGCACCGGGACCGGCGGGCTCGAGACCGACGGGACCACGGGCAGCAGCGACAGCGGCGACACCGACGACAGCGGCGACGACACCGAACCGGTCGAGCGCACTTGCCCGCTGGCCCTCGCGCACTTGCCCTGCGACGCCGACTCCGACGATCCCCTGCACGCGATCGGCCTCAACTGCACCTCGCTGGGCGGCGAATATGTCGCCTCGCAGAACGCCGTCGCCGTGCAAAAGCTCGAGTGGCAGGCCGTGGGCGTGATCGCGGGCAAGCGCCCGTGGCAGGTCGCGCGCGCGTACGGGAGCTTCATCGATCCGGACACCCAGCAGCCGCTGTGGTCCCCGCGCGAGGGCGAGAAGCTGCTGATGATGAGCTCGGGCCTGCTGCCGGCCCCCGACGGCGCCGGCGCGGTGGTGATCGCCGGCGACGCGGTCTACAACGACGTCGGCGGCGCGCCGTGGGACGACGACGTGATGCCGCCGCTGATGAGCCAGAAGCCCGGCAGCCCCGAGCCGATGGGCTTCAAAAATTGCGACGGCCTCGGCGACTGCTCGAACACGCTGCAGGCCCAGTGGGCGCTCGGCGACGGCGACCCGAACGATCGCATGTGGTTCAACTTTCAGGTCACCGCGCCGGCGCTGGCCGACGGCGCGGTCGCGGACGCGAACGGGTACAGCTTCGACTTCGCGTTCTTCTCGGCGGAGTTCCCGGAGTGGGTGGATACGCCCTACAACGATATCTTCGTGGTCTGGCAGACCTCGATCGAATATACCGGAAACATCACCTTCATCAAGGGCCAGCCGCTGACGGTCACGGCGCTGTGGCCGATCGACTATCAGGGCGAGTGCGCGCTGTTCGACGCCAAGTGTGTCGGCAAGGACCCGCGGCTCGAGGGCACCGGCTACCGCAACGGCGGCGGCGCGACCAGCTGGTACACCGCGAGCGGCGGGGTGACCCCGGGCGAGACCTTCCGGCTGGCATTTGCGATCTTCGACATGGGCGACTCGACCTACGATACCACCGCGATCCTCGACGACTGGCGCTGGGACTGCGAGGGCTGCGTGCCCACGGAAGTCGACTCCTGCGGGGTACGGCCGAGCTGAGGGGCGGCTCGGCGGCTGCACCACCGAGATGCCGGAGGGTCGCAGCGGGCGCTGCCGCTGCAACTTCAACAAGCGCCTGGCCGACGGCACCAGCTGCGATTGACGCCTGCTCGCGGCGGCGCTGCATCACCGCCCGCGCCAGGCGCACGGGCGCCGGCCTTGGCACCGGAGGTCCAAGTAGCGGGTTAAAAGTGCAGGCCGCCGCGCACGCCTCGCTGAGCGCTGCGCCCCTCAAGCGCCATGCCGCGAGAAAACGGGCATGAATTCATAAATCATCGATGCATGGTGTTCGACCGCTGTGGTCGCCCCGCCTTGTGGGGTATGCGAGCGTTCGCTGCACCGTTTGCTGTCGCCAGATTTTCGAGACATACATGGCTCGACAACCGGAGGCTTCCATGTTGAGAACAATCGGTATCATCTGCACCGTCTCTCTGTTCGTTCCGGCCTGCGACGACGCGGAGGACCTCGATGACGAGATCCGTGGCGCAGACGCAGACGACGACGACCTCGCCGATCCGGTGGCAGCGCAAACCGACGTCGAGGCTGTCGTCGAGGGTACATTCCTGGGCACTTGCGCCACCCTGTACGAACACAAAGATTTTAAAGGTTCCCGCCTGGAGGTGAACAAAGGTGCTGTCAAGTGGATCGGGGGCCCCTGGAATGACCAGGTCTCGTCCTTAAAAGTGAGGGCCGGATGTGTGCTCAACGCGTATGAACACGTCAATTTCGGCGGCGCTCACAAGGCCTTCCAGGCCAATGTCCCCTGGGTCGGCGCCGGGTGGAACGATAAGATCTCATCGTTCGTATGCTCATGCTAGCGAGGGGCGCGAACCCGCCCGGATGACAGCCTGACCCGCCCGGTCGCCCGGGTCGTGACAGTTTGTCCTGCGCCCGTACCGGTGGGTCGTTTGCAGATCAAGCACTTGCCCCGCCGCTCGCTGGCCCGCTTCTTGCGACCAGCCTCGGTTCCATGCGCCGCTGTCCGCTCGCACGCTTCGCCCTCGCCACCCTGGCGCTGGCAGCCGCGTGCAGCGAACCGGCGCCGGAGCCCGACGCGCCGCCGGGGTCCGCGCCGCTTGAGGCGCCCGCGATCGACCTCGAAGCGGGGACCGTGAACGCCGGGACCGGGGCGGAGCCCGACGCGGGCCTCGAGCTGCGGGTCGACCCGATCGTCGCGCTGCCGCCGACCGAGCTGCCGCTGACCTTGCTGGCGACGATGCGCGCCCAGGACCCGCGCGACGCCGGGGCGACGATCCGCAACGACGACACCGGCGTGATCCGCCAGTACCGCGTCGGTGATCCGCTGGCCGTCGACGCGACCCTCGCCGCGGTCTCGATCGCGGCGGTGCAGATCCAGCGGCCCGGCGACAGCGAGTCGCTTGCGATCGGCCCGCTCAGCGTCGAGCTGCGCGAGGGCGACGTGTATTACCCCGACCTCGTCGAGCCCGACGACTTCGTCGGCGTGCTCACCCAGGGCCTGCAGCTGCCGCCCGGTCTGCATTATGTGGTCAAGCGCCCCGACAGCGCCTGGGGCACGCCGCACACCATCCACGCGATCCAGGAGGCGATCCGCGGCTACCAGGGGCGCAACCCCGGCGGCCCGAAGATCCACGTCGGCGACATCAGCCGGCGCGGCGGCGGCCTGTTCCCACCCCACCTCTCGCACCGCCACGGCCGCGACGTCGACGTCGGCTACGTGCTGCGCGGCGACGAGGCCGATGAAGAGCGCTTCCGGGCCGCCGGACCGCACAACCTCGACGTCGCCCGCACCTGGGCCCTGCTGTCCGGGTTCATCGCCGCCGGCTCGGTCCACTACGTGTTCGCCGACTACGGCCTCCAGCGCTTGCTTTACGAGCACGGCGTCGCCACCGGCGTCGCCCCCGAACGGCTCGAACAGCTGTTCCAGTACCCCCGCGGGCGCCACGCCCCCCACGGCCTGATCCGCCACTGGCGCGGCCACGTGAACCACTTCCACGTGCGCTTCCACGAGTGAGCCCCCTTGTCGCTGCGCGCCGGGGGCTTAAAGTCGGCCCCCTCTCATGTCGCAACCCGTTCCGCCGCGCCCGACCGCCATCCTCGTCTCCGTTCAGACCCCCGACATCAGCGACGAGCAGCACAGCGCCGACCTCGCCGAGCTCGGCCGCCTGGTCGACACCCTCGGCTACGAGGTCGTCGATACGCTGACGCAGAAGCGCGACACGCTGTCGAAGTCGATGGTGCTCGGCGAGGGCAAGCTCAAGGAGCTGGCCGCGCTGACCGGCGGCAAGGGCTACGTGCCCTCGGCCGCGCCGGCGAAGACCGACAAGGCCCGCATCCGCCGCGGCGAGGGCCCGGAGGAGGATGAGGGGCCCGAGGAGGACGAGGACGACGGCGATCCGGAGCGTGCGCGCCGTCCGGAGTTCGTGGTGGTCGACCACGAGATCACGCCGAGCCAGGCCCGCAACCTCGAGGCAGCGACGGGCGCCGGCGTCCTCGATCGCACCGGCGTGATCGTCGAGATCTTCCACCGTCACGCCCGCAGCCGCGAGGCCCGCCTGCAGGTCGAGCTGGCCCGCCTGGCCTACGTCGCCCCGCGCCTGCGCGAGGGTGGGGCCC
>NZ_JACCSO010000018.1 GCF_013812955.1 Nannocystis sp.
GGCGCAGGCGGCTGCGCTTCTTGCGACGCGGGCCGCCGGCGCTGTCGGGGTCCTCGCCGAAGGAGGTCGCGCCGCCGTTGTCGCGGGTGATGGCGGCGAGGCGTTGCCAGTGCAGGAGCTCGCCGCCGTCGCCGCCGCGGGCCTTGACGGAGAGGCCGAGGAACACGAGGGCGTCGTGGAAGTACTGGCGCTGGACCAGGGAGGGGCGCCGCTTCTTGCGGGTGACGGCCTCGACCATGCGCCGGTGGGCCATCAGGATCTGGCGGGCGAGCTCGCGGTCGCGGCGGGCGATGCCGAGGGCGGCGCAGACCGGGAGCATCAGGTCGTCGAGGGTCTGGTCGAGGCCCTGGCGCGAGCTGTTCATCCACTGGTCGTCGATCAGGGGCGCGAACAGGACGGCCAGCAGCACGCCGTTGTCGGCGATCTGGAGGGTCGCGCCGGTGTAGTCGTCGAGCGCCGCGAGCAGGTCCCACAGCAGCCGGCCGGGTTGATTGCCGGGCGAGCGCGAGGGCACCTGGAGGCCGCCGACCCGGGCGTAGAGCTCGAGGTAGCTGGGCATCAGGTGCTGGAGCAGCTGGGCCTCGAGCATCAGCTCGAAGCTGCGGCGAGACGCGCCGCCGCGCATGAGCTTGTAGATCTCCTCGAGCACGCGGGCGCGCGAGCACTTGCTGATGTCCTGGACGGTGGACAGCAGCGCGGCCCAGGTCTCGGTCTCGACGGTGAAGTCGAGGCGCGCGGCGAACTTGATCGCGCGGATCATGCGGACCGGGTCCTCCTGGAAGCGCAGGAGGGGGTCGCCGATGGTGCGGATGACGCCGCGATCGAGGTCGCTCAGGCCGTCGACGAAGTCGACGATCGCGTCGGCGTCGAGGTCGTAGAACAGACCGTTGATGGTGAAGTCGCGGCGGCGGGCGTCGTCCTCGACCGTGCCCCACTCGTTGTCGTGGGTGATCAGCGGGTCGTCCTCGGCCGCGATCGGCGTGGTCCGGAACGTGCTGGTCTCGATCACCTTCGGACCGAAGAACACGTGCGCGAGCTTGAAGCGGCGACCGATGATCCGACAGTTGCGGAAGGTCCGCCGGATGGCGTCGGGCGTGGCGCTGGTCGCCACGTCGAAGTCCTTGGGCCGGCGCTTGAGGTAGAGGTCGCGCACGCAACCGCCCACGAGGTAGGCCTCGAAGCCGCCGGCGACCAGCTTGCGGACGACCTTGAGGGCGTCGGGGTCCACGTCGCGGAGGGAAATTGCGCCTCTCGTGCCTGCTTTGCCGTCAGCCATGCCTGGTGCTGCGCTGCTGTAACACACTCGCCCGCGCGGGGGCGAAGCCTAAAGGTATGGATCGGACGAATCGCGCATCGGGCGCGCTAGATGGAGATCCCATGAGCGGGTTCGCGCGGTCTGTTCAGGGTCCAAAGCGCCACTTGATCTCGCACAGATAAAGCGTGGCGTTGACTCAGCCTGCCCGGGGGCGCAGTTTACTGAACAGGCGAGCAACCTGACCATGAGCACCGGCTTCCAAACGCTTCAAGTGACCTCCTCCTGTACTGGTCTGCACCTGCTGCTGGGTAGCCGGGCGGGGGACTCGATGGAGATGATTTCACGGTCCGATGGCAGTGAATTTGGTCTGGCGACCCTGGTCGGCGAGCACGAGGCCCACGGGGAGCCGGTGACGACGGTGACCCTGCGTCTGGTCCGCAGCGAGGACGCGTTCTGGGCCCAGACCGCGCTGCGCTGGCTGTCGACCCACGGTCGTCGGGTCATCCTGCGCACGGCGCGGGTGATGCCGAAGGCGCTGGTCCTGGCGGCGCGCGAGTACGGGGCGACGGTGCTGCTCGAGATGGCGCACCACAAGCTCGAGGTCCAGCGCGCGCTGCTCGGGCCGGAGGCCGACGCGGCGCCGGCGTTGCTGCTGCAGGCCCAGCACCTGCGGCGCCTCGGGGTCGGGGTGGCGGTGCAACTGGGGCCGCTGGTGGCCGGTTTGCACGACCGTCCGGGGCAGATCGACCCGCTGGTGCGGCACATCGCGGCGGCCGACATCCACGACGTGCACCTGAGCGTCGGCCGCCTGCAGCCGGCGCGGGCCGAGGCCTTGATCGCGGCGCTCGGCATCGAGGGCGGCTTCGAGGTCCAGCGCCGCTACGCCGCGACCTCGAGCACCGGCTCGTGGCGGCTGTCGGCGCTGGCCGCCAACTCGCTGCGCGAGGCGGTGCGTACGGTGGTGCTCGGCGAGGGCCTGGTCGTCGACGGCTGCGGCTGCGCGGCGCATTGTCACCTCGACCTCGGCCAGCGCAAGGCCTACGTCGCGGTGCAGGGGCCCGAGCTGTTCGCGGGGGTGCCGTGATGCCGGCGGTGCGGGCAGCCACGATGCGAACGACCATCGTGAGCGCCGCGGCGCCGCGCCGACAGGTGCGGCACACGCGGGTGCTGCGAGGGCCCTGTCCTTTACGACATGTCACGACGGACATGTCGAAAGGGCAAGGCTCACCCGATTGGATGATCGCGCTCGACGCGGCGATGGCGGTGGCCGCGGGGACGGCCCACTATCAATCCATCGATGCGATGGATGCGATGGATGCGATGGGCATGCCAGGCACGTCAGGCACGTCAGGCACGCCAGGCACGCCAGGCACGCCAGGCACGCCAGGCACGAAGGGGACGGGGACGACGGCGACGGAGCCCGACGGGGGCTCAGGTGGCGCTGTCGGTCTCGTCTTCGCGGTCGAGGTCCTCGACGGTCTTGACACAGGCCATGCTACCGGCGGCGATCATCAGGGCCGCGAGGGCGAGCAGGGTGAAGAATTTACGGTTCATTCGCGAAAACTCCGACGAGGTCTGCGGACAGTATCATGGATGGGGCGAAGAGCCGCAAGGCGTCACGGTGCCGCGCTATGAGCGCGGTCCGATCGATGGGGTCGGTGGCCAGCCAGGTCTGACGGTGGGCCGCGACGAGGGTATGGGCCGCGGTGGGGAGTCCGAGATCGAGGAGCAGGGACAGCTCGCCGAGCAGCGGCTGGCCGCGCTCCGGTGCGAGGATCCGGGCCCGGCGGTAGTGCTCGAGGGCTCGCAGCGGCTCGCCGAGGCGGTGAAAGATCTGCCCGGCGACCTCGTGCAACTCCGGTGAATAGGGGTAGCGGACCAGGCCGGGCTCGAGGGCCTCGAGGGCGAAGCGGCGGCGGTCGGCCTCGGTGTGGTCTGGCAGGTCGAGGCTGGTCTGGGCGAGGCCTGCGAGGATCCTCGCGTTGCGGTCGGGGCTGAGAGCCAGGGCCGCGGCGAAGCGACGGTGGGCCTCGCGCCAGTCCTTGCGGGCGGCGGCGAGGCGGGCGAAGCACAGCTGCGGCAGCTCGTAGTCGGGGTCATGTCGCTCGGCGATCTCGCAGTGGGTCTCGACGCGGGTGAGCAGCAGATCTCGGCGCTGGGCCTCGGATGTCTGGTCGAGGTTGGCGAGCAGCAGCTCGCCGGTGGCGGCCTGGGCGCGGGCCGAGCCGGGATCGATGCGACGGGCGGTGGCCCACAGCTGGTTGTTGCTGCGATAGGTGAAGGCGGTGCCGACGAGCACGGCGCCCTGGAGGATCGCCAGGGCGGCGATCGGGGCGAACAGCAGTCCCGGGCGGGCGAGGCGGGCGGCGAGGCGGCGGCCGAGGGCGAGGGCGAGGGCGGCGAGGCCGATGCAGACCGGCACGCTCGGCAGGTACATGAAGCGGTCGGCCCGCATGTTGGGCATCGCCGCGAGGCTGCTGGTCGGCAGCGCGAGGATGAAGGCGCCGGCGATCGCCAGGGTCACCAGCGGACGGCGCCGGGCGCAGGCGATGCCATAGGCCAGGAGAGCGAGCAGGGCCGCGCTGGCGAGCAGGGTCGCGGGGTCGGTCCAGCTGGCGCCGCGATCGCTGTACTCGGGGGCGAGGCCGAAGGGCAGCACCATCTGTTGCAGGTAGCCGAGGTGGATCTGGGTCGACATCGCCAGGACCGGGGCGAGGCCGACGCGGTTGGCGTACAGGCGCAGGTTCTCGGCGCCATAAGGGCTGATGCTGCCGTGCAGCCACCAGCTGAAGCCGATCAGGGCGGCGGCGCCGAGCAGCAGCGCGAGGCCGAGGCCGAGCAGGCGCGGCCAGGGGCGGCGGGCTCGCCAGGGCGCGAGGGCCTCGGTGAGCAGCCACAGCGGGGCGATCGCGGCGGCGCTCTGTTTCATCGCACATGCCCCGAGGGACAGCAGGACAGCGACCAGCGCCAGGGGCCAGGCGCGGGCGCGGCGGACCGCGGCGCTCGCGGTGAGGGCGGCGAGCACGGCGAGCAGGGCGGCGAGCAGGTCCTCGTGGAACGAGACCACGGCGATCGCCTCGGCGTGGATGGCGAGCAGGCCGAACAGGGCCAGGCTGCTGGCCCACAGCGCGAGCGGGGCGCCGAGGCGGCGCAGCCAGGCGGCCAGCGCGGCGCAGACCCCGAGGTGCAGTAGAATCGAGAGGGCGTGGTGGGCCCGCGGGTCGAGGCCGACGAGCTGATAGCTGAGCATGTCGAACAGCACCAGGCCCGGGCGCACGGCGTCGGGGATGTTGCGGGCGACCGCCTCCGGGGAGAACAGCACGCCGAGCTCGCCGGGCACCCGCAGGAAGCCGTTGGCGACCAGGGTCCAGCCGTCGTCGTAGACCAGGCCGAAGCCGAGCTGCGGCAGCAAGACCAGGGCGATCAGCAGCAGCAGGGCCAGGAGCACGACCCGGGGCGCCAAGCTGACCGTCTGCGTCGGAGATGGCCCGGAGGACAGGTCGGGCGTGTCTGGCTCCGGGGACATGTCAGATGGCCCGGAGGACAGGTTGCCGGTCCCCGGGGCCGATTCGCCGGCTGCGGCCATGCACCACTACTACTTGCTGTCCGGCGCGGCGCAACGGCCCGGAGGGGCGGTGTCGCGGCGCCGCTTGGGGGCGAGGGGACCGCAGCGGGTGTAGTCGTAGCCGTAGGTGGTGATCGCCATGATCGCGCCGGCGACCATGAGGACCGCGCCGGCGAGGCTGACCTTGTTGAGGTTGGAGCCGCGCTGCTCGAGCTCGTCGATGCGTGCGGCGGTGGTGCCGTCGCTGTAGGCGGTCCGCAGCTGGTTGCGGGTCGCGGCGGCGCCGGCGGCCGAGCCGATCACGGTGCCGCCGCCGGCGGCTGTCAGGCCGATGCCGATCCAGAACAGCAGGGGGGTGACGGGGCGGCGGGCTCGGGGGGAGTCAGAGGAGTCACTGGCCGGTTCGGGGTCGCCGACGCCGACGCCGTTGCGGAGCTCGAAGCTGTTGCGCGCGCCCATGTTGCCGACGTTGAGGCTCCGGTCCACGCGCAAGCTCATCGGCGGCTCGAGGCCGGCGCAGGCGGTGCTCAGGGTCAGGACGGCGACGAGGGTGGTGGAGTGGATGCGGGTCATCGTCGGCCGCTCGCTCAGGTGGTACCGGCGGTGGTCGCGTCGGCGGTGGTCGCGTCGTCGGTGGTCGCGTCGTCGGTGGTCGCGTCCTCGCCCGGGGGCAGGCAGATGCCGAGGTCGGGGTCGCAGTAGAAGCCGTCGGCGCAGACGATCGGGTCCTCGCCGATGCAGCTCGGCTGGCAGATGTTGATGCCGGCGACGCAGATCTCGCCGGTCCCGCAGGCGCCGGTCTGCGCGGGGTCACAGGTGAC
This sequence comes from Nannocystis sp., assembly GCF_013812955.1. Taxonomy (GTDB): domain Bacteria; phylum Myxococcota_A; class Polyangia; order Nannocystales; family Nannocystaceae; genus Nannocystis. Next base: position 5,642 of record NZ_JACCSO010000018.1, read on the forward strand.
GAGGCAGCTCGAGAAGCCGCCGAAGGCGAGGCAGATGCTGCCGTCGCCGCAGGGCGTGGCCTCCGGGTTGCTGCAATCCGGCAGGCACAGCGCGCCGCCGCAGTACTCGCCGGGCGCGCAGGGCTGGGCGTCGCGGGCGTCGCAGCGGGTGCCGCAGAGGCCGGCGCCTTCGGGGAGCCGCGAGAACCCCTGGGAGAGGGCGCCGCTCAGGGCCCCGAACTGACCGAGATCGACGCCGCCTTCGCCGAAGGGGATGCAGGTCTGGGGGCTCGTACAAAACCCGTCGTTGTCCTTGATGTCGTACTCGGCCGGGTCGCCGGCGCCGCAGATGGTGGCGCAGACGTTGTTGAGGCAGAACTGGAAGCCCTCGGTCTCGGGACAGTCGGTGGCGAAGGTGGCGAGGGTGCAGCTGTACTCGCAGAGGTCGGCGACGCAGGTCTGGCGGAAGGCGAGGCCCTTGGTCGGGTCGGTGAGGACCGCGGGGTCGTCGCAGCCGACGATCAGCGCGGCGGCGGCGTCGAGGCTGATCGAGTTGCCCTTGCAGTCGAGGGCCTGGCAGTCGTTGTCGGTCTTGCAGGCGGAGCGAAAGCCGGGCGCAGGCACCGGGCGCAGGAAACAGCCGCCCGCGAATCCGGCGACAAAAGCGGCGATGAACAGGCTGCGGCGCATGGTCCTCGAGGGCTTATAGCAGCGCCGGGCGCGGCCGTGGTGGGTCGCCGTGCGCCCGAGCCTGCGTGAGGATGCGCACGTCGCGGCGCTCGTCCAACGACGCCGCGGCGCGGGTCCAAATC
>NZ_JACCSO010000022.1 GCF_013812955.1 Nannocystis sp.
GACTGGCTCGCCGACCGCCGCGGGTGCGAAGCGGGCGCGAACATCTGCGTCGGGCCGGCGGACTGCGGCAATGCCAAGTGCGAGTACGACGCGCAGCACCAGGAAGACGCGTGCAACTGCCCCGAGGACTGCAGCACCCCCGACCAGTTTCGGGCGATCCGAAACCAGGACGGCACCTGCGCCGCCCCTCCGGACGACCCGAGCCCCGCCGCCGTCTGCCCCTGCGGCAACGGCACCTGCGAGGACCACGAAACGTACCACAGCTGCCCCGAAGACTGCGACGACCCGGGCACCACGACCTCGACGACCGACGATTCGACAACCGGCTCGACCACCGACGACACCGCCACGGACACGGACACGGACACGTCCCCCCCGCCCTGCGACGACGACCCCGCCTGCGGCCCGAACGAGACCGTCGAAACCTGCCCCGAGCAATGCAACCAGTGCGGCGACGGCGTCATCTACGGTGACGAAGCCTGCGACAACGGCACCAATGACGACGCCGCCTACTCCCCGGAAAAGCCTCCGGGGGAGCCCTGCGCGCCTGGCTGTGTCGATGTCGCGTTCTGCGGTGATGGTACAACCAATGCCCCTGACGAAACCTGTGACGAGAGTGGCGCCCAAACGCCAACCTGCGAGGCCAACTGCCAGCTCCCGTCCTGTGGCGACGGAACCATCAACGCGGCCGCCGGTGAGGTCTGCGACGACAGCAACAACGTCGATGGCGATGGTTGCACCGCAGACTGCAAGGCCATCGAGCGCAAGGTCTTCGTCACAAGCACACAGTTCAAGGGCGATCTTGGCGGGGCGCTCAATAACCCCGACAACCTGAAGGCCTCGGACGGCTCGAGCAGACGCACGATGGTCGATTCGATGCTGGCCAGGTCCCTGCCGACGCGAAGGCCGCATCTCCAGATCATGGTGAAGGACCCCTCGTCCGGCTCTAGAATCAGCCCGTCCAGTACGGCAGCCCTGCGCACCGTCCGGCGCTGGAGGATGAACTTCACGCTCAACCTGAATCGTGGCAGCGTGAAGTGGAGATCGCCGTCGGGGTGTGCCCCAACGATAGCGACCGCCTCCCCGCCCAGCAGATGCGGCATCACGCACAACGTGGACGGCGCGGAGCAGAAGAATCGATCGTTCAAGTCCTGCGGCCACAGCGGCGCGCGCGTGCGGATCCAGGCCTCGTCGTAGGTGCCGGCATGCGCGCGGCGAGGCATCCAGTGCCGGGCGATCGGGCCGAAGCCCACGGGCGCGGGGAGGTCGTTCACGTCACGGATCAGCGCGGCAGCGTCCTCAAAGTTCGGCAGCGGTCGGTCGTTGGACTCGGACGGCGACACGACCAGACCGCGCCCCACCGGGTTCCGCTCGCTCGCGGCCATGATGCGCGCCGATGCCGGACCGCTGCGCCCGCCAAAGGCGTACTCATGGCGGATCGGAATGCGTTCGAAGGGCTTGGGCGGAGTCGGCCGAAGTCCAAGGATTCCCCGGGACCAGCGCCGATCACCGAACACCGCAGCCGCGGCTCCCGCAGCACCGACCTGGACGGCGAGTCGGACCTCCGTGGTGGGCCGACCGCGGGGGGCCCAGGCGTGCCCGTTGAGCTGTACGTCGGTGCCAGGCTTGCGGTACGCCGATTGCCCTTCGTACCGCAAGCTCGAGTCGGCCGGATCGCCCCAGTACTCGTCGGCGATGACGACCGAGGTCTGTCGCTCATGCGGGACGACCTCATGAACCGCGCCGATCCCCGCCCGGGGCAACCTGAAGCGCCCCGCGACCACGACCACCAGGAGCTCCTCGTCCTCCCGATCCATCGAGGGGAACGCACTGGCCGCGAATGGTGTGAGGTTGACGAGGTTGTCCATTACCAGGTTCGGTCGCGCGATCAGGGCGCATGCGCAGGATCCGTGGTCATGCGAGTCCCAAGGCCCGATCCCGGTAGTCTTTCAAGACTTCGGCAAAATGCAAGCCATTCTTGCCGGCCGGAATGTGCACGCGCAACAGCGTCCCCGGGTTCATCGGCGACGGCCCATTCAGCAGTGCGAATGCGCCTCGTCTCGGGTCCTCTAGCACCATTCGCGACGGTGACGCCCCCAGCTCGGTGAGCTCGAAGCCTAGCCCCACGAGGAACTCGTAGCCTCGGGCCGCAGCACCGGCATCGGCATCGTCCCCAAATCCGAAGGCGACAGACCGTTCGGCCTCAGTATCGAGGCCGAACTCACTGGCGGCCACGGCCCGTAGCTGGTCCGAGAAACTAGCGAACGGCTCATCGGGGCTGCCGCGCCCCCGGACCAGATCGCCCTCCAAGATCCGCACGACCGCGGCGTCGCTGCGGTCCGGCCGCATCCGCGAAAGGTCGAAGAAGTCGTCCGGTTGGCGGCCGTTGTAGTCGTCTTCCCCGATCGAGAACTTGAAGTAGCGGTTCGGATCGGGCCGTGATCGTCCGGGCTCCGAGCGCTCCATGAGGAGCGCGCTGACCGACGAGACGATGCACCTCGGCTCGAGCGCCCCGGTGTGCTCTCCCATGGTCTCCAGAAAATCCAGATACACCCGCGGCAGCGCGTCGATCCCTCCGTCGAGCGGCTCGACAAGGGCCGCGATCTGGGCCGGCGTCGCGGCACGGACCTCCCGTGTGCTACCGGGCCGTCGACGCTCCATGAAGGCGAGCAGGCCCGGAATTTCCACCGGGCGGGCTTCGCAAACTTGCTTCCAGGTCAGCCGCAACTCTTCTTCTCCTTGTCGCACATCGCCATATACAGCGTATCCTGGCATGACTGACACGATGGCACCGTCTCACCGGAGCGGCGCTTTATGTCGCTCCTGAGCTCAACCACGGTCGAGGGGCTGTGCTCCGCCAGGCTGGCCAGGCTCGGCGCGGACCATGGACCCGTGGACGGGGCGAATGCCGCGGGGCCGCGGAAGATGGCGCTAAAAGACAGGGTGCTCTTGCCACCCTGAAATGCGAAGAAGATCTCCGTCATCGAGTCCGCGACATGTCCGCTCTTCCCGATCAGTTTCGCTCCGGCGCAGGTCCCGGGCTTGTTTAGGTAGCCCTTGAGCTTCGTGGTGTGTAGGTCCATCGTCGCTTTCCACACCTCCTTGACCGCAGCCGCGGCGTCACTGCTTCCACCATTCGCCGCCAGTATATCGGACAGTCCGGCCGCGTCCTTGATCACCGTGCAACCGTGCCCCGAGGCGATCGACGCGAACTTCGGCGGCGTCTCTCCGCCCGAGACAGCGGCGAACTTCTTGCCGTTGATGCACACCATGACACCGAACATGTACCCGCTCGAGGCGTCGCGTCGGTGACCGTCGAGCCCATCTCGAAACACCTGCATCGCCTCGATGGCTGCCACCCGTGCCGCGAGCGTCTCGGGCTTCATGTTGGGACTATTTCGCTGATCTTTGGAGAGCTTGGCGATAGCGTCCGACACCTCCCGATCGGCCTTGACCCACGCGTTCTCGCAGGCCCGCAGGTCATCGAGGATCTTCCGTGCCGTCGCCTGGCTGCCTTCGGGCCGCTCCACCACCGCATGCGTGGCGGGGTCCTTCTTGCAGATCGGGCACGGGCCCGTGAAGTCGTCGGCGTAGGCGAAGCCCGTACCGCCGTCCTCCATGAACGCGGTATTGAAGCTGTTGCCATTATGGTTCGTGACGTCCATGAAGCGGACGACGCCCTTCCCCTCGATCGTGACGTCGGCGCTGCTGGTACCCCAGGTGAGCTTACCCTTGACTTTCGACGATATCAGCCCGCCGATCGTGCCGGGCTCGTCACCGGAACTCGTGCGGATGTTCGAACTCTCCAGCGCGATGGGGTTGCCCCCGATCGTGGTCCGCTTGGAGCCCTTCGCCAGCTGGCTGTCCCGCGCGCTGTTCACATACGGAACGGGGATCGGCCCGCCCGGAGAGGGCGTTTTGCACACGTCCGGGGGCGCTGCGACCTCGGTCTGCCCCGAACCCTTGTGCGTGATCTTGCGCGAGTTTGCGAACACCGTCACGAGGCCGGATGCTCCCACGGCGCACGCACGTGGTCAACGAATGCCGACCCGAACGATTGGCGCGCGAGTCGAGAGCGTTATTGCGACGATCGCTGCCCACAGCATCGTTTCCACTTGGAACTCCAGCCGCAGCGCAGTCCCGGAGCTCGGAGCGAGGAGGCGCCGCGACGACGGACAGCATCATGAAAAGCTTCAGGGCCGAGGGTGCCTGTACAGTCGATAGCACGCGGAAGAACGACGACCAGCGGCCGACGGGACTCGCGGGGGTTCAAGCCATGAGCGAATTCACAAAGGACGACGCGGACTTGTGGCGAAAGACGAGCGCTGACAAGGGGTTGAGAAATCCGCGTTATTCCTGTTTTCAACAGTAACGGTACTCGGTCAGCAGTAGGCCGCCACGGCCCGCAGATGCCTGTTTAGACAGGGCTGCGGGCCGTTCTGCGTGATGGCGCCTTACCCGCGCTTGCCCGCGAGTTCGGACTGACCCAGTCGATGATCCACAGGCGGGTTCGCAGCTTCCGGCAGGATCTGGCCGACCACGAGACCGCCGCGACTCGTAAACTCCACTGGCTCGAGAAGGCAACTCGGGTTCAGGTCGCCGCCGCGTGGATCAAGTTGCCGCACGACGTCGTCGAGTGAGCGCCTGGGATTTGAGGCACCCTCGACAGCAGACCGTTGCGGGGCTACGATTTCGCCCTGCGCGCGCCCGCGCGCGGTCACGAGGTCTGCCATGTCCCGGTCCGGAGCGCTGCGAAGTCCCATCGAGCTCGTCACGGTCGGGGACTTCGATCCTGGGGTCGACCAGGCCATCGAGTACGACTTCATCGGCCGGAAGATCGCCGGCCGCTACACGGTCCGCGCGCACATCGGCGGCGGTGGAATGGCCGACGTCTTCCAGGCCACGGACGAGGAGCTCGGCATCGATGTCGCCATCAAGCTGCTCAAGCCGCGCATGGCCTCCGACGAGCTGCGTGCCCGCATGGTCCAGGAAGCCCAGGCCGCGGCGCAGGTCCGCCACGCCAACGTCGTGCGGGTGTTTAGCACCGGCAAGCTCGACAGCACCGCGTATATCGTCATGGAGCTGCTGAAGGGCCCGAACCTCGAGCGGTACGTCCGAGAATATTGCGATCAGCGCATACCTTGGCACGAGGCGCTCACGCTGCTGCTGCCGGCGCTCGAGGGCCTGCATGCCATCCACGAGCGAGGCTACGTCCACCGCGACATCAAGCCCGGCAACATCCTCGTGACCCGCGACCCCGGTCACCCGCCGACCGCCATCGTGATCGACCTGGGCCTGGTCAAGCCCGATCGGGCCCTGCGAACCGTCGACAGCCCGCCAACCACCGAGGTCGGCCGCATGCTCTGCACGCCCGGCTACACCTCGCCCGAGCAGGCCCTCGGGCGACCGGTCGACCGCCGCTCCGACGTGTACTCGATGGCGATCACCCTCTACCGCGTGCTCGCGGGGCGCCTGCCGTTCCACGAGGTGCACGGGAAGCACATCGCCGCGGTGCTCGCCCGGCACATCTTCAACGAGCCGACGCAGCTCGTCGCCGCGGCCGAGACGGCCAACATCCCGCCCGGGGTCGCCGCTGTCATCGAATCGGCGCTGCGCAAGGACCCTGCACAGCGGCCGCAGACGATGCTCGAGTTCGCCGAGGCATTACGCGCCGCGGCTGTGGACGCCGCTCCGAGTTGGACGCCTCGCCGGCATCGATTGCCCGCTCTGTTGCTTGCAGCGGGCCTGGGCATCGTCGTCATTTTGCTGGGCATTCAGGTCTCGAGTCCCACGGCAACCCCCCGCCAGGACGATATGACCCCGCCGGTGACAGCTGACCTCACCCGCGTCACGCCCGCGTCGGCGACAGCCAGCTCCGGCGCATCGTTGGCGGTCGCAGCCTTGAACGGGACCCTTCCGATGACACGGGCCGAGCCCCCGCTTGCGGCCGAGCCCGAACTTCCACTTGCGGCTGAGCCCGAACCCGCTGCAGTAGCCCCGCTCGCCCACCCGCCACATCCCGGCGAAAAGCCCCAGTCAGCTCTTCGGGCCGACACCACGCTCTCCCGCCGGCGCCGCAATCCCGAGGCCGCGTGGCATCAGGCCCTCGCGCTCCGAACCGCGGATGTCCAGCGGTGCGCCGACAAGGAGACCGGCAGCCTCGAACGGCTCCCCGTCACCGTGAACATCGACAGCGACGCGCGTATCTCCGCCCACGTCGCTGGCGCCGCGGACATGCCCCTCAGCCGCTGCCTCGACAAAACCCTGAAGCACACACCCCTCGCCGCGCCCCGCGAGCCCGCGTTTTTCGTCCACGTCTTCAAGCTGCGAACGACGCCTCCTCGCCCATGATGTCCATGCTCCACTCATTCGCGCTGTTCCTCGTCCTCGCGCCCGCCTCGGGCGTCCTGTCCCCGGAGGCCGCCGAGTACAACGCGAAGGCCATGCGCTTCTACGACGCGGGCCAGCTCGCCCCGGCCGTCGACGAGTTCTACGCGGCCTATCAGTCGATGCCCGACGCCCGCCGCGACCTGGCCGGCCGCGAGCAGCTGGCCGGCTCGATGCGCTCGACACTCCTTGACCTCCACGAGCAGACCGGCGGGCCCGCGCCGCTGTGCCGCCTCCAGAGCATCCTTCAAGAGCACGCCGACGCGCTGATGGCCGCATTTCCAAACGACCCCGACAAGCTCGAGACCCGCAGCGCCCGCGCGCGCCACGAGGAGGCGACGCAGCAGCTCGCCGCGTTCGGCCCCGACGCCTGCAAGCCGCCACCACCGCCTGTGACCGCGGTCCTCCCGGTCCCCGAGCCCTCCGAGCCGCCCGCTCCCGCGGCTGTCAAAGCCGCACCTCCGATGCCTCCTCGCGAAAACCCGGTCCCACGTCGTCTCCAGGTGGCCGGCGGCGTCATGCTGCCGCTCGGGCTGGTGGCACTGGGCGTGGTCGGAGCGGTCGCGGGGGACTATCGGCGGGACCAGAACAGCGCCGACGCGCTGCAAGGCGAGCTTGCGGTCCGCCCGTGTACGGACGATGATCGAGCCCGTATGCGCGAATTGCTGGGAGCGACGCGGCGCGAGGAGGCCGTGATGATCGCGCTCGGCGTGACCGGCGGCGCGCTGATCACGGCCGGTACGGCGCTGTTGATCCGCGGGGGTCTCAAGCGCCGCCAGACCCGACTCGGGCTCGACATGCGGCAGCATCAAGTCGGGCTCACGATCGCGGGGGAGTTTCGAGCATGCGGCTCACGCTCATCATCACGCTGCTTGCATTGACTCCGGCCTGCGGGTCGCGTCGGATAGCCGGCTACCTCGAGGACCTCGAGAACTGCTCCGCGACCTCGAGCGGGACGAGCGAGACGGGAACCACGCAGATCTCCACATCGAGCGGAGACACCAGCTCCTCCGAAGGCAGCGCCGAAACGACGACCGCGGAATCGGAAACGACCGACACGAGCACGGGCTCAACGACGGATGCCGGCACCACGGATGCCACCGGTACCACGGAGAACAGCACCGGGGAGCCGATCACCACCTGCGGCAACGGTATGCTCGAAGCGTTCGGCCCGGAGCCGGAGGAGTGCGACGACGGCAACCTCGATCCGAACGACGGCTGCAGCGACACCTGCGCGCTGGACCGCCGGGTGTTCGTGACGAGCGCGCTGAACATGGGCGGCGACTTCAAGACTCTGAAGCAAGCGGACGCCCTGTGTGCGAACCTTGCCGACGACCAGGGCTGGCCGGACGGGCTGACTTACCGGGCCTGGCTCAGCGACAGCACGACCGACGCACGGGACCGGTTCAAGCGCGGGCGCGGTCGGCTGGTGCTGGCGAACGGCCTGGTGCTCGCGGCCTCGTGGTCGGCGCTGCTGGCGGGGCAGCTCGAGAACCCGCTCGAGGTGACGGAGAAGAGCGAGACCTACCATGGCGGGGTTTGGACAGGGACCCGCCCGGACGGGACCGCGGTGCCTGCGGCTGAGCACTGCGAGGACTGGGCGACCGAATCGGTCCTGCCGAAGGGCTACTACGGTTACAGCGACCGAATGACGGCCGAATGGACGATGGCCGACGACGCCGATCAGCCGAGCCCCTGCAACTCGGACTACGCCCTCTACTGCTTTCAGAGCCTCTGACCCGCCGACCCGGAGACCGCCATGCCCATGTTTGAGCCGCGCCACCTCCTCCTTCGCTGCCTCCTCCTCGGCCTGCCGGGCCTCGCATGCCAGGAAACGGTGGCCCCGGTCGAGGCCGACGCAGGGACGACCGGGGTCTCGACGACGCCAGAGTCCCCCACCACGACAACGGACACACCGACGACGGCAGACAACGAAGTGCCGACGACAACAACCACGACAACCTCGACTAGCAGCACGAGCGAAGATGCGGGCTCAAGCAGCAGCGAAGCGGGCACGACGGGCGCCTCCTGGTGCGGCGATGGCGTCGTGTCGGCGGACGAGGCCTGCGACGACGGGCTGGCTGGCAACGACGACAGCCGATTCTGCACGGCCAACTGCATGCTCAACGTGTGCGGCGACGGCAAGCTGTTCGTCGGCTGGGAGCTGTGCGACGAGGGGGCGGCGAACAGCGACGAGTACGGGAGCCTGTGCGGGTCGCAGTGCGAGCCCGGGCCTCGCTGCGGCGACCACAAGCTGCAGGCAGAGTTCGAGACCTGCGACCTCGGGCTGGGCAACGGCGGGGCGAAGGGAGACGAGCAGGGGATCTTGTGCGACGCGAGCTGTCGGGCGGAGCGGCTGCGGGGCTTCGTCACCGAGACGGCCTTCAGCGGGGCGCTGGGCGGACTGTTTGGTGCCGACCTGAAATGTCGAGCGGCCGCGAAGGCGGCGGGATTGGCCGAGCCGGAGCGCTTTTATGCGTTCCTGAGCACGGGGGACATCCACGCGAAGCAGCGCTTCGAGAAGGTAGCGACGTCGTGGCCCTACGTGCTGGTGACGGGCAAAAAGTTCGCCGACAGCTTCGCGGCGCTGATTGAGACTGGGCCGCTCGGCGAGGGGCTCCTGGTCACGGAGCATGGGCACGCGCTCTACAAGGCGAACGTGGCGACCAACACGCAACCGGGCGGCATCAGCTTCAACGCCGACCAGCACTGCCAGGCATGGACAAGCGCCGAGGATATCTACAAGGCTCGTCTTGGCCTCACGGCGGTGACCGTCGACTCGCCTGATAAGACGGCGTGGAAAGACGAGCTGTGGTGGACCGGTTTCCTGGACCGGCCGTGCAACAAGACCCTGTTCCACCTCTACTGCCTCGAAATTTGAACTAACGGCGAGAATGCTGCTCAGCGGGACGCCCCGCGAGCAGCGCAGTATTTGTGCAATGACACGCCATCCCCTTGAATCATCCGACGACAATGCGCAATCAACGTTTCCCGGGCATGCGCCATCTGCTTCCCCTTGTGACCTTGCTTGCCGCCGGCTGCGTCATCGAAAGCATCGATGCGATCATTGCTGAACGCGGCGTGACGGACTGTCCATCGAGCAGGGGCGAGAGCAGCGGGAACCTCGACACATCGACCGGCACCAGCTCCGACACATCTCCAGACAGCACCGGAAGCTCGGACGCGTCAACATCCTCGGGTGGCAATGGAGACGAGAGCACCGACTCCAGCGGCAGCAGCGGCAGCGGCAGCAGCACCGGGCCCTCGCTCCCGGTGTGCGGCGATGGCGTCGTGGAGGGCGACGAGACCTGTGATGATGGCAATGCTACGCCCGGCGACGGCTGCCAAGAGTGCGCGAAGGACTCGATCGTGTTCGTCACCAGCGAGGTGTACCAGGGCTTCGCGCTCGGCGGGCTGTACGGCGCAGACCAACGCTGTAGCAGTCTCGCCGCGAAGGCCGAGCTCCCACGGTTCATGACCTTTACGGCCTGGCTGAGCACTCCCGCCATGCCGGCCGCGGATCGCTTAATTCACTCAACTGGCCGCTACATTCTGGTCAACGGCTTGGTGGTTGCACAGAATTGGGATGCCTTGACGTCGGGGGCAGTCGAGAACGCAATCATGGTCGACGAGTACTCCCAGACTAGAGAATCGGGAGTCTGGACCGGAACGCTGCCAAGCGGCCAGCCAGCGCTGGGTTCCGAGTTCTGCAAGGATTGGGATGATGACTCGGGCTTGCTCAAATTTGGTGGCACGGGTCTGAGCATGAATACTGATAGCGCCTGGTCATTCTTCGATCAGGGCCCCTGCGGCTCGGAACTCCGTCTATATTGCGTGGAGCAGTGAACCGCGGACTTTGACAACCTGTTGAGTTCGCTCGTCATTCGCCCCGAGTCCTCGTTTCGCTTCACGAATTCGCGCTTTCTCTAAAGCCCGTGAGTCCCAAAAACTCACGAGCTTCGACCTGTGTCGTGGAGAGCTGGTGGAGACGCTCCAGGCCCGCGCGCGATTACCATTGATCGCCCGGCGGGGCAGACGACACTGGTTGGACCACCACCACCACCGCAGTCCGCATGAGCTCCGGCCTGCAAGCCGGATCTTGATGCCTACACCGCAGCCGTCTCGTGCGCACCCGTGGTCGACAACGCCCAGCAACGCTCGCGCTCGCGCTCGCGCTCGGCCATCGCTGAAGATCATCGGGGAGCGGCGCAGGCGTCCCCACGGCCGAAGAGTCTGCGCAAAACTGCGCATTACGCCATTGCGGCGACGTAGCATGGTGCTTCGCGGCACGGTGGATCCCCCTGCAGGATAGTTCGCGCCGTCGGGATTCCGAGCGCACCGCTCCTCGATCTGCGCCGGTGCCCGGCGCCACACAACCAGCCCGATTGGCGCATTCGCGCGTGCAGCTCTGATAGGGTGGCGGCGGACCTCCCGATTGGGAGTGCGATGGATCCATGCCCGAAGCCGCGCGCATCAGCGATATGCACAGTTGTCCGAAGGTCGAGCCGGGCCCCGTCCCCCACGTGGGCGGGCCGGTGTTCGCCGGCAGCGGGAATGTCCTCATCGGCTATCTCCCGGCCGCCCGGGTCGGCGATGCGATGGTCTGCTTCCCGGTCGGACCGTCGGACAGCATCAAGGCCGGCGCGGCGACGGTGCTCATCAATCACTGCAGCGCCGCCCGCAGGACCGACCCCGGCTCACACATCGGCGGCGACCTGATCGTCCAGGGCTGCCCGACGGTGCTGATCGGCGACGTGTCGCAGACGTTCCCGATGCTCGACGCGGCCGCCCGCGGCACCACGTTCTGCGAGGAGTGCGCGCGCGCCGAAGGCGGCCCCAACATGGTCCCGGCCGAGGCCGCCGCACCAGCGGCGGACACCGATACCGTCACACTCGCCGACGGCGCGCCGCTGGAGGGCAACCGCGACGCGCTGACGAACCTCGGCGTCAGCCGCGAGGAGCTGGCGACGCAGGCCAACGGCGATGATGAGCTCGACGACGTGCGCCGGGCGGCCCGCCAGGCCGTCGCGTTCCAGTTCTACCTGGCCCACGCCGGACCGACGGTCAAGCCGGCGGGGCTATGGTCGCACATCGGCGCGCTCGATGCGACGGATCCGGTCACGATCGTCGAGGTCTCCGGCATGACGCTTTATCAGCGCGGATTCCCGGGCGGCAGGCCCGGCGAGTACTTCGCGAGCGACAAGGACGCGACGCCGGAGCAGCTCGGCGCGTCGACGAATGTCGGCGTGGTCGACAGCGCCGGCGCGCGCACGCTCGCCCCGCGCGACCACCGGATCGCCGAATTCGGGGCGCAGCCGGCGAAGGGCCTCCAGTCGACCGCGGCGAAGATCGACGATTGGTGGTCGATCGGGAAGACCGCCACCCTACCGAACACCCTCGTTCCCTGCGTGGGCGGCGCGACCCAGATCATGATCCCGCGCGTCTACCACGCGGGTGCAACCATTTCGCCGCGCGTGCTGCCATGACCGACACGATGAGGATCGTCTCGCGCGATGCATTCGCCGAGGTGCTCGCCGAGGCCGTGGCGCACACCGCCCAGCTGAGCGCGATCGGCCACCCGGCGGCGGCGTCGATCGCCGCGCAGCTCGAGCACATGGCCCGCACGACGGCCAGGGGGCGCGTACCAGCGGACGACGAACGGACCGGCATCAACCTCGGCCCGCTCGCCGTCCGCAACTTCGAACAGACCGACCCGGAGTTCGCCGATTCGCTCGCGGAGCTGGATTATACGTTTCGCCGCTATCCGCTGCTCCCCGAGGGCGCGCCGATCCGCCGCCGGGGCATCTTGCAGGTCTGGTCCGGCGGCGACAGCTTTCACAAGATCATCCTCGATCCCGGGCTCGTGCGGACCGTGGGGACCGGCAACGCGGACTTCGTCGTCAATCCAGATCCGGGCGGATCGCCGCACTTTCAGATCGTGTGGGACGGGGTCGTGGCGACCGTGCTGTCGCAGGGCAACCACGTGATGACCGTCCAGGGCCTGGCCGCGTGGATGGGCGAGCTGGCCAACGGCGGGTGGATGACCGCGGAGGCGACGACGTTTCGCTTCTTCGTCGAGGACCGCACGCCGCAGCCGAAGCCGGTCGCCCCCGAGCGGCTACGCGAGGCGGCGCTCGCCGAGCTGCGCCCGCGTCGCGACGCCGGCACGCTGTACGCGGTCCTCGATGCCGCCCGCTCCGGGCGGGTGGTGACGCTGCTCGCGGAGAGCGTCGACCCGTATGCGTCGCTCTACGACGGCGAACAGGGGCGCGCGTACGATGATATCGCGCCGTACCTCGTCAAGCTGCGGCGCGACTCGGCATTGCTCGAGCGGCTGATCGCCGAGGGGTGGACCGACGCGTGGGGCCTGTATATCGCCAGCGGCGCGGACTTCGACGCGGTCCGCCGGCACCTTCGCAATTTCTTGCGGGTCGAGGTCGAGGGCGACCCACGGCGGCTGCTGTTCCGCTACTACGACCCGCGGGTGCTACGCGACTTCCTCGGGCTGAGCACGCCGGAGCAGCGCGCGGCGCTGCTCGCGGGGCAGGACGCGATCGTGTTCGAATACGAGGACGGCAGCGTCGGGATCTTGCGCCGTGACAAGCACGGCCGGGCGGTCATGCAGTGAAGGCCGGGGGGTTGGGA